>JADLEA010000076.1 GCA_020846365.1 Bacteroidota bacterium | reverse complement strand
TTTGTCCTGGAGGTCAACCCGAATCCGGATCTGACCGAGGGCGTGTCGTTCATGGAGTCTGCGGAAAAGGCAGGGCTTTCCTTCTCGCGCACGCTCCGGATGATCGTCGAGTTTGCACTCGCGCGAAAGACTCCCCACTAGACCGGCACGGCTGCTGCGGCGGGCGGGCCGGACCTTTCCCGCTCATCAACGATGGAAAAAGTCCTCCGCCGGGATTGCGGTCTTCCTGGTACCGGCACTCCTCCAGTACACCACAAGCCCCTCGCCTCCGGTCTTCTCAAAATGCGTTACGCGTAGGGGATGCACGCCGGCAGCCAGCGCAATGACGCCCGACGCGTGTTTCATGCCGTGCAAGCCATCATTGTCCACCACCAGTGCATCGTGAATGTACAGCCGGCTGCCGTCGTCGGACTCGGTCGAAAACTCGTACACGCCATCAGCGGGCACCTTGACAAATCCCGTGAACTCGAAAGCGAAGTGATCGCCGGGGAGCCGTTGCGCAATGTCGCAACCTGGAGTAACTCCCTCGCTGACGGCGGTCAGACGCGCAAAGTCGGGGAGCGCATCCCAATCACCTTCGAAGCATTTGAACCGAAGGCCCGGCTTGAGCTCAGGTGAAACTGAGGCGGGAAGCGGGGTGACTTTCTGGAATGACGCTTCAGCGACTCCACTCACGGGCTTGCCGTCTCTGAAGCATCGCGCGCGGATTGTCGCCGAATTGTCGATACGCACCGTGCGCCCCGCCAGGGGTGACGTCATCACCGGCACCGAACCGTCAGAGGTCCAGCGAACCTCCAAATTCTCCCGATTCGTCGCAATGGTGACATCCAAAGCTTTAACAAAGGAAGGGAACTCGGCGGTAATGGTCGGCGGATCCGCGACATCAGGCTTGCCTTCGATATCCAACGCGACCACCGTTACTATTGTATCGGGAGCGCGGGGCGGAACCTGTATGACCAGGCTTTCCTCCTCCCGGCCAACCGAAAGGTCCTGCCGGCCGGAATCAGCGAGGAGGTGCGCGTGCAACGCCCTGTTGAAGATGCCCGGGATTGCCAATCGACCGTCTGACGGCCAGTCAAAGACATGGAGGAAGAGACGGGTTCCGTTCTGGATCGGCTTCTGCGTGCACCGGCCCCAGGAGAGTTCCGCAAACGGACTTGCGCTCGTGCCATAGATTGCTTCACCATTCACGTTCATCCAACGACCCATAGCCTGCAACCGCTGGACGCTCGCTTCAGGGAATACCCCTTCTGATGTAGGGCCGACATTCAAGAGAAAGTTCCCGCCTTTTGAGGCGATATCCACGAGCATGCGTACAAGCTGCGTGGCGGATTTCCAGGCAACATCCTGATCGTTGTAACCCCAGTGCTCGTTCATCGTCATGCACGTTTCCCAGTCAACGCCGGGAAGACCGCGAGCGGGCACCTGTTGCTCCGGTGTGCCAAAGTCCCCCGCCGACTCCTCCCCTTCCGAGAACCCTTCCAGTCCCGAGCGACCTCCGCCCACGCGATTGTTGATGATGATCGATGGCTGAAGGGAACGGACGTAGGCGTAGAGTTCCCGCCCCAGTTTCCGGTTCCATGTGTCTTCCCATTCGCCGTCAAACCAGAGCACGCCGATGTCACCATAGTTCGACACCAGCTCCTTGAGCTGCGCCTTCATATACGTGAGATACCGTCCGAAATCAGCGCCCTCCGTGGATCGATCAGTCTCCCACTCCCTGCGCGGAAGGTAATCCGGATGGTGCCAGTCCATGATCGAGTGATACCAGCAGATTCTCATATTCTGCTTCCGGCATTCCTCTGCGAGCTCTTTGAGGATATCACGGCGAAACGGAGTCGACATCACATCAAACTCCGTGTGGCGGGAGTCGAAGAGACAGAACCCGTCGTGGTGCTTGGAAGTGATGACGATATATTTCATCCCTGCTTCTTTGGCCGCCCGGACCCAGGCCGACGCATCGAAGCGAACCGGATTGAAATCACGGAGGAAACCGTCATAGCGTTCCAGGGGAATCTTCGCCGTGGTGCGTATCCATTCGCCGTGCCCGGTCGATCCCTCCCACGTGCCTGCCGGTATCGCATAAAGCCCCCAATGGATGAACAGCCCGAAGCGGGCTTCGCGCCACCATGCCATCCGGGCATCGTGCTGCTGGATGGTTTCCTGTTGGGCATAGGACTGAAGGGCCGAGAGAAGTAGTGCACTCAGGATGAAAGCGACAGGAATCCACAGATGTTTCATACGACCGTTCTTTCTTCTGGTTCCGGGTTTCAGGTGTTGTGCGACGGCACCGTCATGCCGAACGAACCGCGCATTACAGTTTCTTCACGACATCCAGAAAGTCCTTGTACTGCAGGGCCGACCAGGTTTCTGCTTTGACGGCCCCCTTTGCCATCGTGATCATGGATACCTTGGCGGCCGTGTGCTCGTCGGGCGCTTCATAGATATCCAGAAAATCGAACGGTCCGAGCAGGGCATAGTGGCTTACCCATTTCACATCCGGACACTTCTTTTTCACTTCGGTGAGCCACTTGCGCCCCATCTGTTCACGGTTCCTGGGTGTACCCAGACTGCTCGTCGAGAGCTTGGTAAGAAGTACGAAGGTGGACATGGGACCTCCGGGGATGGTCAATGAGGAGAGTCAGAAACGGTGAACCTGCACGAATCTAAGGAGCATACATTTGAAAGGCAACGAGTCAAAGCTTGGCTCGATGTATGGCGGGGCGACGTGTTAGTCCGTTTCTGAATCGATTGATAGGAGAGACAAGAGCAAATCACAGAACCGAGGCTACAACTCATTGAATAACATGCGTTTGACACCCATCAAAAATAACTCGGAAATCACTTGACAGTGACGACTGATTCCCGTACAATGTGACCCATTAGTCATCAATTGAACTCGTAGGTCATATGAAAGACCATACAGACCAAGCAGGACAGGATTCCAGTCTTCGGGAGCCAATCTCCCGCAAGGAGCGCGAGAAACGAGCGCGGGAGATGGAGATCCTCAAAGCAGCACGGGATCTCTTCGTGGCAAACGGATTTCGAGAGACCACGCTGGACGAGATCGCACGTCATGCAGAATTCGGCAAGGGGACGATTTACAACTACTTTGCCAGCAAAGAAGAGCTCTTCCTGGGCATCATTGACCAGACGATGGATGAAGTCCTCGCGATCTGCAACGATGCCATTGCAGTCCCCGGGGATGCCCGCGAGAAGTTTCTCCGGTATGCCTCGGGGGTCATACGATACGTGAAGGAGAACGGAGAGTTGCTCCACGTCATCTATCATGAGCTTCACAGGGGTAGCTCCACTGTCAACGTGACAAAGCTGCGCGAGATTCTGGATCGCGCGCGCAGGGGATGGGAAGTGCTTGCACGGCCGCTCACCGATGCGACGCAGAATCGACTGGCCGGCACATGCGATCCGGTGCAGCTTGCCGTCCTGTTCGATGGCATGCTGCGCGGCTACTGCTTCCACCGGTTTTCGATTGAAGGATCGCAGCAAGTCGAAGACTACTCGGACGCGGCGGAACTCATCACGTCGGTTTTTTTTGATGGCATTGCAGAACGAACACACGAAGGATAACTGTATGAATGGTCATTGTCCGGTCCCGTTCAGCGTTTTCGTTGGAGGCGCCACCCTGTTCCTCGCTCTGGCCCGGCCGCTCGCAGCTCAGCCGCAGGCGACCGGGACAACGATGGTCGTGACATTGGAGAAGGCGCTTGAGATGGCTTTGCGACAGAACCGGGACATACAGATCGCGGACCAGAGCCGCGCCAAGGCTGAAGCACAGATCACAGAGGCCCGCTCGGGCGCATTTCCGCTGATCAACGTCTCAGCCGTATACACCCGGAACATCAAAAACGCAGTTCTGTTTGTTCCGCCGAACACGCCGATTAATCCCACCACCAAAACCCAGACCTTCGAGCTGGGTTCTGCGAACGCCTATCAGGCCGGCGCCACCCTCTCCCAGCCACTCTTCAACTGGCGGGTGGGCGTCGCCATGGATATTGCAAACACCTACTCCGATTACGCCGAGCGGGCTTACCAGACGACACAGGAAGATGTCGTGCTCCAGACCAGGAAGGCCTTCTACGGCACCCTGCTCATGAGGGAATTGGTCCGTGCGAACCGTGAGGGGCTGGATGTCGTGCGCGCCAACCTCGACAATGTCAGGGCACAGTTCAAGAACGGGACCGCAGCCGAATTTGACCTGCTCAGGGCCGAAGTGCAGGTAGCGAACACGGAGCCGCTCTTCATTGCGGCGGAAAACGCGTTTGCCCTCGCCAAGAACTCCCTGAAAAACCTCCTGGCGCTCCCGCTCGATCAGGAAATCGACGTCCAGGGAGATCTTACGTTCCGTGAGGTTCAGCCTGACGTCCTTGACCATCGCAGGCGTGAGGCACTCAACACGAACCCGATGATCGCCCAGCTTGCACTCCAGGAGTCCCTCCTGGAGAAGAACATCAGCATTGAACGCGCCGCTCACTACCCCACACTGAACCTGACCGGATCGTATCAGTGGCAATCCCAGGACAACACGTTTCAGTTCAAAAACTATCTCTGGGCCAATTCGCTTAACCTTGGTCTGCAGTTGTCGTTTCCGCTGTTTGACGGCTTCAAAGCCAATGCGCGCACGGAACAGGCAATCGTGGATCATCAACAGATGATGACGGCACGGCAGAAGGCGGAGGAGGGCCTGCGTCTCCGTATCCAGTCCATCGAGCTCCGCATGGCGGAAGCCAGGAAACGGATTGAAGGCCAGGAGAAATCCCTCGGTCAGGCCCAGAAGGCGGTCCGTATCGCCCAAACCCGTTTTTCGAGCGGGGTTGGGACGCAGCTCGAACTCATGGATACGCAAGTGGCCATGACGCGCACGCAGACAAATTACGCCCAGGCAATCTACGACTATCTCGTCGCACAGGCCGAATGGGAAAACGCGGTGGGACAGCCGCGGCAGGAAATGTAACGCACGTTGATGACCGTCCGGCCCTGGCAAACCCTGCGTGGCCGGCGGTCGAGAAAAGGATTTGACCGAATGCAAACGATGAGGAGAAATGAACACGTGACACCACCACGCAAACCTTTCCTTGCCCGCACGGCTGCTCTCGCCGTACTCCTCCTGCCGGCCCTGCTGCCGGGATGCGGATCACAAGAGACCAAATCCGCCAGTGCGGACGGGCCGGATGCACGGCTGACCGTTCCCGTAGAGATCGCCGCGGTGCACCAGGGGACGCTCTCCCTGGAGCGGATGTATTCCGCTTCCCTCGAGGGCCAGGAACAGGCGAATATCGTCCCGAAGATCTCGGAACGTGTCGCCGGGATCCATGCGCGTGTCGGCATGACGGTACCCGCAAACCAGCTCATCATCACGCTGGACAAAGCCGGTGCCTCTTCCCAATTCTACCAGGCGGAAGCCGGTTTCCGGAATGCAGAGAAGTCCCTGGAAAGGATGAAATCCCTTTACACAGAGGGGGCGGTATCTCTCCAGAGCCTGGATGCCACACAGACGGCATATGACGTGGCACGGGCGAATTTCGTGGCAGCCCGGAGCGTCGTGGAATTGACCTCGCCCATTGCAGGCGTCGTGACAGCAGTAAACACCACCATTGGCGACCTTGCCATGCCCGGTGTCATGCTGGCGACCGTAGCCAGGATCGACCGGATGAAGGCCATTTTCAGCCTGAATGAATCCGATGTCACCGCGCTTGCCATCGGCCAAAAGGTGACCATCTCGTCGGAGGCCCGGCCGGATCTTACGGTCCAGGGGAGCATTATCCAGATTTCCCGCTCTGCCGACGTGCGCTCCCGGTCCTTTGAGGTCAAGGCGATGTTCAACAATACGCCCGACCGCTGGTTCCGCCCCGGCATGTTTGCCAAAGTGCGCGTGCAGGTCTCCTCCGGTCAGAACGTCCTCCTGGTACCGAGCATCGCCATTCAAACCGATGGGATGACCAGCCACGTGTTTGTCGTGAAGGACGGGCGGGCATACCAGCGAAGTGTGGAGACCGGCATGTCCGACGGCGAACGGACGGAGATCCTGAAAGGCATCCTCGTCACGGACAGCGTGGCGACCGTCGGCATGAACAACGTGCGGGACAGCAGCTATGTCGTCGTCGCGCATGGCGCGCAGTCGCACTGAGGTCTCTCACATTCTGAACTAAAGAGCAGGAACCCATGAAGCTTGCTGATGTATCCATAGATCGCCCCGTCTTCGCCACAATGATGATCCTTGCCCTGGTTGTTCTGGGGCTGTTTTCCTATTTCAAGCTGAACATCGACCAGTTCCCGGACGTGGACTTCCCGTACGTCATCGCAACCACCGTCCTGCCCGGCGCCGGTCCGGAGCAGATCGAGACGGACGTCACCAAGAAGATCGAAGACGCCGTCAACACCATCGCCGGCATCGAGCACATCCAGTCCATCTCCCAGGAAGGGGTCTCCATGGTCATTGTCCAGTTCAAGCTGGAGGTGAAGGGACAGGAGGCTGCCCAGGAGGTGAGGGAGAAGATCGCGGCAATCCGGTCGGACCTCCCTACCGACACCGAGGATCCGGTGAGTCAACGGCTCGACCCTGCAAGCACGCCGATTTTTACGCTCACCGTATCGGGGGACCGCACGGATAAGGAGATCACGACCTACACCAAGGACGTCATCAGGAAGCGTCTGGAGAGTGTTTCCGGTGTGGGCCGCGTGGATCTGGTCGGCGGCGCGGAGCGGGAGATCCAGATCGCCGTCGACGGCGCTCGTCTTCAGGCGTACAATCTTTCCATCCAGGACGTCATTCAGAGCGTCGCGGCCGCCAACATCGAGATCCCCGCGGGGAACCTCGAGCAAGGCAGCAGGCAAATTCTTCTGCGGACCATGGGCAAATACACCAGCGTGGAGGACTTCGGCCGTGTGGTCGTCGCCACTCCAGGAGGGAAAGTGGTTCACCTTTCCGATGTCGCCGCGGTGGAGGACGGCATCAAAGAGCAGGAGAGCTTGTCGCGCATGGACGGCAAGCCGGCCGTGGGCCTGAGCATTCTCCGGCAATCGGGGAGCAACACGGTGCGTGTGGCCGACGGCATTCGCGCGCAGATCGAGCGCATTCAGAAGGAGCTTCCGTCTGATCTTCGTCTCACCGTCGCCCGCGACAACAGCACGTTCATCCGCGATTCCGTCAACGATGTGATTTTCGACATCCTCTACGGCGGCTTGCTCGCAGTCGTGGTGGTCTATCTGTTCCTTGCCAACATGCGCGCCACGCTCATCAGCGCGATTGCGCTGCCGACCTCGATCATTGCCAGCTTCATCATCATGTTCGCGTTGGATTTCACGCTGAACAGCATGAGTCTCCTGGCCCTTTCTCTTGCGGTGGGACTCCTGATCGACGATGCCATTGTGGTGATCGAGAACATCTACCGCCACATGCAGGACGGGGAGACTCCGATGGAAGCGGCGAAGGCCGCAACGAGCGAAATCGGACTTGCGGTTATGGCGACGACCTTCACCATCGTGGCGGTGTTTGTGCCTGTGGCATTCATGCCGGGCATTGTCGGCCGGTTCTTCTACCAGTTCGGCATTACCGTGTCCGTTTCCGTCCTCGTCTCGCTCTTTGTGGCGTTCACCCTTACGCCCATGCTCTCGTCGCGATGGCTGAAGGAAGAGGATGAAGAGCTCACCAATGACGGCAGCCTGCTCAGGCGCGGACTCTACTGGTTCAACCACGCGTTCATGTTTCTCAGCGACAAGTACCGCATTGCGATCCGCTGGTCGCTCGGACATCGGAAAACGATCGTGTTCGGCTCCGTCGCCGCGTTCGTGTTCAGCTTCTTTCTCATGCGCTTTCTCGGCACCTCCTTCTTTCCCAGCATGGACCAGAGCGAGTTCAATGTGACCGTCACGGCAGCGCCGGGCAGCTCCCTCGCCCAGACCGCCCGGCTTTGCGCGGCAGCAGAAGGGGTCTTGCGGAAATTCCCGGAAGTGACATCCACGTTGACCACGATCGGAGCGGGAAACGATCCGGTAACCAAAGGAACCATTCTGGTCAAGCTGGTGAAGAAGCACGATCGGGACAAGGGTGCGGAACAACTAATGGACGAAGCGCGCCTCGAGATCAGCCGCATCCCGGGTGCGAACTTTGGCTTCCAGACCACGGGGGGCATGGGAGGAAATCAGAAGGCCGCGATCATCAGCATCAGGGGCGAGAACTTCGGCACGCTCCAGCAGATCGCACGCCAGGTGGAGCACATTTTCCGGACAACTCCCGGCGCCACGGACATCGAGAACAGCCACGAAACGTCAAAACCCGAACTCCGCATGGCAATTAACCGGGAGAAGGCGTCCGACCTGGGCATTAACGTGGGGCTGATTGCCCAGAGTGCCCGGGCCATGGTTGACGGATACGTGGCCACCAAGTACCAGGAAGGCGAAGAGCAGTACGATGTTCGCGTCCGCTTGAACAAGGATGACCGGTCTTCCCTTGAGAATGTCCGAGCCATGTCTTTCAAGAGCACGAAGGACGCCGGGAACGGACAGAAGGTTTTGATCCCCCTGGGTTCGGTCGCCGAGATCCGTCAGGGCTCGGGACCCGCGAAAGTCAATCGCTTCGACCGTCAGCGCGAAATCCGCATCGATGCCAATCTGTCGGGACGGCTTCTGGGTGAGGTCCTGGGCGACATCCAGTCCCGGATAAAAGCTATCGACGTTCCCCCGGGCTACGCGGTCAGCGTCGTCGGTATGGGGGAAATGCAGGCAGAGTCGTTTGGCAACATCCTTCTGTCCCTCATGCTGGCCATCGTATTCGTGTACATCGTGCTTGCCTCTCAGTTCGAGAGCTTCAAGTACCCCTTCGCCATCATGTTGGCCCTGCCGATGTCCCTGATCGGAGCGGTCGTCGCCTTGCTCGTTTTCAAGAGCGCCCTTTCCGTGATGTCGATGATCGGCATCATCATGTTAATGGGCCTGGCCACCAAAAACGGCATCCTCCTTGTCGACTACGCCAACGTGCTGCGTGACCGGGGACTCGAGCGATCCGAGGCACTGGTCCAGGCGGGCGCCACCCGGCTTCGCCCGATCCTCATGACCACGTTTGCCATGATCGCCGGCATGATGCCCGTCGCATTCGCCCTCGGGGAAGGAAGCGAGTTCAGATCCCCCATGGGAGAGGCGGTCATCGGCGGTCTCATTACGTCCACGCTCCTGACACTCTTCATCGTACCGGTCGTGTATTCATTTCTCGATGACTTCTCCCTCACCGGCATACGCGAAAGACTGGTCAGGCTGTTTCCAGGAAAGCAGAGGAAATCCCTATCATGAAGATGGCCTTCGTTGTCGCCAACGACGTGTACTTCCCCCGTTTGCTTGCCATACTTGGCACGCTGGGTATTGACTACTACACGCGATGGGACAAGGTGACCGGGAAGGGACATGGCACCGAACCGCATCTGGGAACACGGAGCTTCCCGGGTCACAACTCCGTGCTCATGATCGCGTTCAGCGAGCCGGAACTGCTTGAGAAGCTCATAGTCGAGATCATCGCCGCGAACAAAGAGATCCTCCGCGCAGATGATAAATTCCGGCTGTTTCAGGTGCCCCTGGAGCGAATCGTCTAGGGATGAAGTGAATGCTCTGCAAAGAGATCTTCAATAAACCTCTTCATCCTCTCGGCGTGTGTGCCTTCCCAGTATATCCGGTCGCACGCGGGGCACCGGGTGAAACCACAGGACAGAGCACGGACCTTTTCGGGCAATCGGTCCAGGATCTCCTCCCTGGGGACTGCGGTCAGAAGGGAATTGCAGAGGAGACACCGCTGGAATGGGCGGGTGCACAGCCACAGATCGAATCGTTCGAGCACTTCCACAAGTTGTTCGCGGGGATCGGCTGATCGAATCCGGTAACCGGCCGTTATGGCTCCGCTTCCAAGCAGCAACGTGCTCTTGCTGAGGACGATTCTGTCGTCTCGGGCGGCTACAGCCAGGATATCCTGTGTGCTGAAGTCATTTCGATAAAGTGCGTCGAAACCGAGCATGCGGAGGAGATGGGCCAGTTTTCCCAGATGCACATCCAGGACAAATGCCTGCCGTCGGTGAGGCCGTGGCTCGAGCTTCGTCACCGAACCGACATCCATGGCGTCGAACGTAGGATATACGCTGATCCTGTCCCCTTCCCCCGGCCGGTACGAATAATCCACCGAGACGCCGTTGACCAGCAGAAGTTCTATCTCCCCCAGCGGGACATCAAGCGCGGCGATCGCGTCGCCGAGATTCGCCGGGTCTTCCACCGCATAGAGGAAATCCTTCTGCCGCCGTTCCGGAGGGAGATGCTGATTGAGCTCTGCATAGAACCGAAACGACACCTGGGGCATAGTACGGCTCCGGACATTGGCCGCATCTCATCCCGCGTACCCTTCCGGCATGCGTGGACACAAGCTCATGATGCGCGCCATCAGAGTGAATGTATCTCCCGGGCAAACCAATATCAAATGCCCGTAATGTCCTTTCGCCTGGCCTAGCCACCTTGCCCCGGCCACCGCGGCAGGGCCTGAATGTCAGAGTCGAATTGCATCTCCCGGACAATCCTGCGATGGCCAATTACTCCCGGACTCCAGAGCGTTACCTTGCCGTGCGCGTCCAGAACCACCGTTGTGGGGACCGTTATGATACGCATCTGCTCTGCCAACGCGGTTTCTTTGACAGCATCGATCCTGCGGATCAGAAAATCCCTCCCCTCAGAGCGGAGAACCGCCTGGGCCAGGGTGAGTTCCCGCTCCTGGACTTCGCACGATGCACAATGGTCGCTCCTGAAGAACCACACTGAGCGCGTCCCCGAGATCGACTTCCTCGCATGCACCTGAGACCGGTTATCGCGATTGAGAACCTGACGGAGGCATCGTTTCCATGCGCACACGAGCAGTGCGAAGCCGCCTGAGATGAGCAGAAAGAAGAGAAAACGTCCGATCGGATCATTCATGGTCGGCCGTCTTCCTCAAGAGCCGGGATGATGGAAACCCGGGATGTTGCGCTTCGCAAGCTGGAAATACACAAAGCATCCGGCGCAGAAGCCAAAGAGAAGATTCGTGAGCGCAAGGAGTATTACGATCCATGCGAGAGCCCAGCCCGCAGCGGGGCTTCCGGAATACAGGAGTACGCTCCCGGCAGCCAGCACAAGTCCGCCAAGCAACTGTGCGAATTGATGCGGTGCGGAACTCTCATGGACCACATCCGGCTTCATGATACCCAGTGGTTTGATCACGTATCGGTAGATGTGTTTGAAAAGCGCCGCAACGGGCAGGAATGACCCGGCGAGCAGTACCACGGCAACGCACGCCGGTAGCACAGGCAGGTCGAAGACGAAACCAGTTCCTACGAATCCCACGATGCCGATCTGGTTGAATCTCAAAGCTGATCTGTCAATTCTTTGAACATCGCTTCCCATGCCATCTCCTTCACATGTGCAGAGTTGCTGTTTGGCCCGGTGCCACTCGGCTCCCGCGGCATTCTTCTGTCTCCCTCGCGATCATGCCGTCCTGAAAAACGAAAGGCCCTCCGGAGAGGGCCTCAGTTTGCATCATTCCATGCAGCTTGGTTCATGACGATACGAGCGCGGCACCTCCCTTAAATCCCCAGGGACAACAACAAGCAACATTCGACTCAGCATTGAAGGCGCCAGGTTTCAGAGAACGCATACACGGAATCCAGATTGGTGTTACAGGATATCTGCCCATCCGCCCGCTTTGGACGCAAGGGGGCTTCATGTTCTTCAACAGCGTCGAACGCATCTCTGTTCCCCCACTCTCATGCACACAGCCGCAGATTTCACTGTTTGGGCGGGGAGGTCAGATTCCGGCCAAACGCCCCGATTTGGCCCTCATTCCTCATGTGCTCCGGTAGTGCACCTACCTCAACTTTCCGTACTTTTTCAACAGATCCTTCAGTTTGTCGATAGGTAGAGCTTTGACCGATGTCCCTCCAAGACCGGTCATGTCGGTCGCCCGAAGCAGGGAATTGTAAATGGCCTCTTCGGTTGCCTCCACCGCCGCCTGGAAGAGCGGTGAAATCTGGTCATTGGGAAGAAGGCCAATCTGGGATGTGGAATCAGATCCAACTGCCATCGTCGAGAAGGCAATGACGTAGTCTCCGCTCCCGTTGGACATTGCCGAGCCGGTTCTTGCCATGCCGAGCGTCGCCCTCTTGGCCACACGCGCCAATTGGCCGGAACTGAGCGGAGCGTCAGTGGCAACGACGATCATACAGGATCCCTCCTCTACCTGTCGCCTGTAACTGTACTGACCGAGTTCCTTTCCCACCGGCACGCCGGCGATATCGAGGATGCCTCCAAAATTCGTCTGCACCAGAACACCAATCGTATAGCCCCCCAATCCGGCCGGGAGAACACGGGAGCTGGTCCCGATTCCTCCCTTCCAACCGAAACAGACGGTGCCGTTCCCCGCCCCGACGCAGCCCTCTTCAACCGGGCCGGCAGCCGCAGAACGGATCGCTTCGACAACGTGCTCACGCCGAACATATCTTCCCCTGATATCGTTGAGGGACCCATCATTGGTTTCTCCCACGACAGGATTGATGGAACGGACGTGTTCGTTTCCCGGCAGGGAAAGCATGTAGTCCACGATCCCGTTTGCCGCATCCCACGAGCTGAGGGTATTGGTAAGGAC
>JADLEA010000075.1 GCA_020846365.1 Bacteroidota bacterium | reverse complement strand
CGGCACCGTCACCGGAACCATAAACCAGTCATTGGCATAGACCAATCCGAATTCCATGAGGATCAGTTTGTTGAGATCAGTCGTGTCCGGTTTGATGTCACCGAAATTCGTGCGTCCGTCCTCGAATCGCCACCAGCGTGATTGGGGCATGCCGGCAAACATCACAGGGTTGGGCATGAAGGAACGGGTGATCGACTCCCGCACATCGTCGGGATTCGGGTCATTAACCGGGCCGAGGGTCCGGCGGGTCTGGTCGATGCTGAAATTGTACCAGTCCAGATGCCCATGATAGTACTCCTCGGCGGTCAGCACCTTCTCAGCGTCCTTCTCGGGAGCAGAGCACGCAAACTGGTATTCGAGCCTTTCCGGCAACCATGCTTCGTTCGCGGCAGCCGGTGGTTGATAGAAGAGCTCCTCGAACCACCGTTTAAACTCCGTCTCCAGGACCTCCATGGCGGCTTTCTCCGCTGCCGATGACGGTATGCCATCGGAAGCATGATGCGTCGGATCCGATTGCAGGTGGAGCAGCATCCTCCCCCCGTCCATGCAATGTCCTGCTGCCGCAGCGAATTTCTGCCAGGCGGATTGATGGGCACATACCATGGCATCAGCCCGGTCCGCCGGGTCGGGCGGCGTGATTCCGTACTCGCGGATGAACTCGCCGTTCAAATGTCCCAGCGACTCTTTCTTGAGAAGCTTCAGCCAGTGCCTCCCCAGGAGCAGGCGAATGTCCAGGGAGATCTCCTGATCGCCGCAGAACAGCGGTATGGGGCGCCGCTCAACCTGGGCCTCCAGCGGCGACGCATCGGTGAAGCCCTGCGCCGGATTGCCATCAGCGCAATACTTGGTGAGCCGGGTCGTGTCCAGGTGCATTTTCGCAAGAACGGGTGAGCCGGCGTCGTCGGCCTTGAACTCGCCCATCTGCCACTGCTTGGTCAGCATCCAGAGTGCATCCCTCACCTCTGCCTTGAGCGCCCGGTCAAAGTCCTTGGTGCGCGGCCGGCACTCCAGCCGGTTCCACATCATGATGGTCGGAAGGAGGCGATCTCTGCTCAGAACCGAACGAATATTGTCGATGGCGATCTTTTCATTCATCGCGGGCCACCTGCGTATAGTATTTGTTGCTTTTCGCCAGGTTCAGCGTGGAAGTGACGGGGAGTGCAGAAGCGGCCGACACAAGAGCCGGGAGAATGGTGCCGTAGCCCGTCGCGTCGATCTGATCGGGCTCGACGCCCCGCTTCTTTGCCATCTCAAGCACTTCCCGCAGCGTATCCGTCAGGTCCTGCCATTGCCACCCACCCCTGAATTCCGACGGGGTCACCAGGAGCAGGGTCTGCGGTGGCTCCGTGTTTGGCTGATCGAAATGAAACGCGAGCCCCGCGGTCGTGTCGGCGACGGGAAGTACCTCTGTCCACTCGTCAAGCAGCAGACCGCATTGCGGCCTGGTTCGGTCGAATGATTCTGCGTAGATGGCAGTATAGAGGAGCTTGTCTTCGCTGATCTCAAATGGCTTTCCGGTCTCCTCAATCTTGTCGGGGTAGGACAGCGCGAGCCAGTAGTCGTTCTCACGGTACGGGAACTGCACAGGACGCAGGTCCATTGAAGCGGCCGTAAGGCCTTCCAGAAGCACAGTTGCATTCTCAAGATGGTGCATCTTTTCCCGCACGCGGGCCGCGCCGTAGAGCCAATCATCCACGGGAAAGTCGATATCCTCCACCGTTTCCAGATAGCGAAGGAGCGAAGAGGAATCATCGACGGCATTCTTCCATTCATCCGCTTGCGCAGCTGCCGGTACAAAGGGCGGGATGACCTTGAAGTCGTCGTGCAACAATCTCCTGATGGCACTCGCAACATTCGCTGTTTGTTTGGCCGCAGCGCTTGTACTGTCAAGCTCCCCGAGGAGCACTTCGGCATCTCCCAGCCGCTCCATGACGTCGCCCTGAAGTTGTCCGGCCTTTGCCTTCACGTCGTCGAAGAAGATCTGCACCTGCCGGCGTTCGTCCGTGATATCGATGCCGACAAGATCGAAAGTGCCGAGCGTAGTCTGTTCGGCCGCAATACCCATAAACAGATCCCGCACGCTGGTCTTCCCGAGCAGTCCCTGGATCCTTCCCAACTGCGCTGCAAAGGCGGGCCGCTTCACGTTTTGCAGGGTATCACGGTAATCATCCGGAGGCGGCAACGTAATGGTCCGGGTGGACGCAATGAAACGTTCCGCATCCTGCAACAACGCGTACTTCTCTTCGGGGGTCGGCTTAGATGGATACTGCGCCATCAGCAGGTCGAAATCATCCAGCCGCGTTTGCAGCCGTGTCCGCACAACATCCACCTTCTCCAGCAGAAGAGCGTACATCCGCCGTCGCCAGTCATAGAGAAACCCCGTCCCTGTCTGGGGCAGACCAAAACGCCCCAGGGATGCCAGGATTCCGCCGAAGTCGGCAACGGTGGTATCCAGCTCATCGATCATATCGTCCACATCTCCGGCTGCGACCAGCGCCGATACGGTTTCAATCAGTTTCTGGAGCGGCGTCACCCCCGGAGGCTGTGGCGCGACGATCGCTGAAAGCTCGTCTGTCAACAGGGTCACGCGCTGGGGATCGAGGAACAGCAACCCGTCATCATTCCCCTTTGCCTCGGTAGGCGGCCTGACATCGGCGGCATTCAATGGCCTGGATTGCAGCACGAGGGCGCGTAGGCTGTCGAGCAGAGACGAGATCTGGAAGAAGGACTTCTTGCCAGTCACCGTTTTTGTGTACAGAATCCTGATCGTGGCATCAGGTCTCGTGGCGTACGTGGAGTACACATGGCGATAGAGAATATCATCCAGCCCCGACATGGCTTGATCACTCCCGGCATGGAGCAGGTACAGGAGGTCAATCGGTTCGAGTCCCAGGTCCGATACGCTGACCGGCACACCGCCCGTCGTATCGACACCGTCTTCAAGGCATTCGACGACACAAACGATATCAGCCAGCGGAGGCAGCACTCCTCTCAACCAATCGTTCAGCGCCGGTTCCGCCTTGCTCCGTGGCGTGCGATTCTGCGGATCGGCCGGTGAGAGCCCGGTTCTGAATTGAAGCGCGACGCGGTGCGTGATCGTTATACCCGCCCGGGGCGTCTGAACGACGTCGGGCACGGGCGGAAGCTGCCCTTTGCTGTAACTCTCAAATACCGCAGTAGCACGGTCATAATTCCCCTGAACCACCTGATGCACCCCTTCCGCAGTGGCCAGGTCGGCCACGGCATCGTTGAGATCAATGATGCGCTGGACTTCAGCGTCAATTGCTGTCTTCTGCGCTGTCGACGCCTGAGGCAAATCCAGGTCGAAGGGATAGGCATGTACCCCCGACTTTTCAATATGTTCTATCAGAGCCAGGCCGTCGATCACATTGCGCGCCTCTATCTGCCCGATGTCTTCGGCGTCTTCGGTGTGTGTGGACTGCATGTGATTCGCCTGCAGGGGAAATGCCAGTCGGAGGTCATAGATAAACTCGTCCACTTCGGCATCATGCCGGTCGTGAAGTCCCCGTTCAAGTTGATATCCCAAGAGTGCCGCGAGGCCCTGGCCTGCCCGCATGCCGTCGATGATGTTCAATGCCAGCCGCACGCGCTCGGAGGAGAGATTGATCGCAAAGGGCTTCGCGGACGGGGTGAAACGGTTGGAGATATACCCATTGCGGAGCACTGCGGCGGTGACCGCCTGATTGGGCGATGGTGCCAGAAGAAAGCCGGCGTTCGATCCGTCTTTTACAATCATCGCATCGCCGGCACGTTGCAGCTTTGTTTTCAGTTCACCCTCGAGCGCCACCGGCTGCAGCACCGTGTCTTTGGGTCTGACCTCTTCCAACCATCCGTAGGCCCCGAGGTGTATTCCCCGCTTCACTTCG
>JADLEA010000556.1 GCA_020846365.1 Bacteroidota bacterium | reverse complement strand
GAAGCCCTCGGATGCGCAGATTCTGCCCGTTCATCTCGATGGACGCCACGGGCATCCACTTCGCATGCTTCTTGTTGCGCAAGTCCAGCGAGTCCACCGCGCTGACTTCGGCCACCTCCTTGGGATCGCCTTCCTTCACGATCACGGTCTGAGCCACGATCGTCAGGTCCCGGTCCAATACGTGCCATTCGTCGTCTTCGGCGAAATACCTTCCGCTCGATTCGAACACGATGCCGCTCGGGAATGGCTTGGGGTGATAGAGTTGCAGGGAACGCTCGAACCGCGCGTACGGCCCCGCCCGCAGCGCAGAGTTCACCGCCGAACCGCAGCCCGCCATCGAACCAGCGAACAGAACCACAGCGCACAGGCAATGCGTCCGCCACCATCGCTTCATAGCTGCCAACCTTACTGTTTCCTTCGTTCGCGTTTCCTTCGCCAGTAGCTGAAAGCTGAATGCCGACAGCTGACAGCCGCATTGCGCTACTTCCGCTTCTTGCGCCTTTGCGTCTTGGCGTGAGCCTTCTTCGCGGACTTCTTCTTTCCCTTCTTCATGCGCGCGCGGACCGATGGCTTCGCGCCGCCCTTGTCGAGGCGCAGGCCTTTGCCCAGCATGTCGGCGCGCTTGCGGAACGTGCGCGGCGTCATCCCCGTCAGCTCGATGAAGTGCTGGGTGAAGAACGGGTGCGAGTCGTAGCCCAGCACCTTGCGGATCTCCTCGATCGACTGCGTGCTGGTGCGCAGCAGGTGCAGCGCCTGGTACATCCGCGCGAAGCGCGTGTACCGCAGCGGCGACATGCCCACCTCTTGGGCGAAGTCGCGGTACAACTGCTGGTACCCCAGCCCCGCCTGCTTCGCCAGCTTGGGGATCTTGGGGATCTCGCCCGGACAGCAGTGGATCTGCCTCGACAGGTCCTGCGCGGCGAACTCGCGCTGCGACATCTTCGCCGTGCGCCGGTAGCGATCCTGCGGCAGCTCGGCCCCCGTCGCCAGGTCCATCAGCAGCACGCGCAACAGCGCTCTCGCCGTGCGGTTCCATTCCACCGGCGTCGCCAGGCGCGCGCGCGCCAGGCGCGAATACCGCGCCGCGCCCATCAGCCCGCCGGGGCGCGCGGCCTTGCCCGGATTTTGCCGGTAGTGGCGCCCGGTCTTGTACTGCGAGGCGAAGCGCTTGATCGGCAGGCCGCTCCATAGTTCGTACTCGCTGAACTCCACGAGCTTGTGCGTGGCCTCGTTGACGAACGGCCACATGCTCTTGGGCAGCTCCAGCGGCGGCAGCGGGTCGCCGTGCCGCATCTGCTGGCCCTTCGCATTGCGTATGTCGAAGTGGACGAAGACCACGCCCAGGCGCTTGCGCCCGCGCTGCTCCATCAGGTACTTGCGCCCCGGCCGCAGCCAGTAGACGCCGCCGGGCGCCAGCACGTGCTTCTCCTTCAGGTCCGCGGTCAGGAAGCCGCTGCCTTCCCAGACGTACAGCAGCACGTGCTCGGTGACGTTCCGCGACCAGCGTTCGCCCGCCGTCCAGTTGAACGGCAGGTACGTGCGCCACGCGCCGAGGAAGTTGATCTGGGCACTCATGAGGTCGGTATGCATCGCGATTCGCTCCGTTTTCGAGGCTCCCAAAACGCCCGTTTCGTTGCTGTAAGTCCAATAGACACTATTCTGCACCATGTAGGATTCGTGTAAAGAAAAATACAGTTGGGTCGTTTTGACAAAATGAGCCATTCTGACAGGCCGGGTCGCCGGACCTTGCCCGCCCGTTACGCCCGCGTAGCATGAAACGCCGTTTCATTTTCGAACCGCGCGCGAAAGGAGTCCGCCATGGCGTCGAAGGGCCTCGCCGTCGTCCTCGTCGAGAACCTCTACGAGAACCTGGAGTTGCACTATCCGCGCCTGCGCCTGGCGGAG
>JADLEA010000074.1 GCA_020846365.1 Bacteroidota bacterium | reverse complement strand
TCTTATCACGGCTTCCTGTCGCTCGGCAAGCTCGCGGGGAATGCGATCATCTCGAACAACCTGCTGGTCGATCACTTCGCCCTGGGGAATGATTCCGACGCGGTGCGGCAGGCGGAGTTCTCAGACAGCCGCGAACTGGATCAATGGGGCGCCCCGAGAATGACATGGGTTATTGCCGTCCCCGATACGGCCGGCACCATCAACTACTCAATCGAGAACAACTACTACAGGGTCACACCGGCCTGCCAGTCGTTCTATGATTCCGCTTCGTTCCTGCCCATCGTCGCCAATCCGCCGTTGACGGTCGGATCACCGTTGACCTACAATATCAACTCGCGCCTCGGTGCGGATTCCGCGACAGCATTCCGTCTGACGACCACCGACCTCCTGAATACACCGGAGCTGATGGTCGAATTCTGCAAGTGGTATCGGCGTCCATGGACGGCCTCCGATTCGGGTGGCAACAAGCAGAAGGTCCGCACCGGCTGGGTCCAGGCGCTCCACGACTATGACCGGCGGCTGGTTCAGTACTACACGGACACGCTGGATTGCTCCTACTCGACTTCAGCCGACATCTACACGGCTGCAACGGGCGGCTATCCCGTCGGTGACCTGAACTGGTTCCCCGATCGCTATACCGCGTGGAAGAATGATCCCACCGTTGGCGTGGATGACACCCCCGGCGCGACACCGGAATCCTATGCGCTGTCCCAGAACTACCCGAACCCCTTCAACCCGAGCACGACCATCAAATTCGAGTTGCCGGCCGCGTCCCTTGTCCGGCTGAGCGTGTTTGACCTGCTTGGACGCGAGGTGTCGGTCCTGGTGAATGAACAACGCAGCGCAGGGGTTCACGATGTGACGTTTGATGCCGGGCGGCTTGCCAGCGGCGTGTATCTGTACCGGCTGCAGGCAGGCGACTTCGTTCAGGCACACAAGATGGTGCTCTTGAAGTAGAAGAATCACAGCAGTGGCGGCAAGAGAAAGGCCCGGGAGTTGTCCCGGGCCTTTCGTGTTGTACGCCCAGCATGACCGCAACCCTAGAGGTGGAAGTCCTCTCAGAAGCAGACCAAAGCGACTGAAGCGAAGCGCAACTGCAGTAACGCACACGCAACAGAAAACAAAAAGCCCGGGAGCACTCCGGGCTTTTTGTCACAGTGGATACAACGCTTGTTTTCTGCAGACCGCGCGACGGCAGCTGCCGGATGGCATGCGGATGCACCCGACACGCCGGGTCACGCCTCCATATCAGAAGGTAATGCCCGCGGACACGATGGGGACGAAGGTGGATGTGCCCTCTTCGAGTGCGACCCAGGTCACCTTGAGCTCGCCGTAGAGCGTGATCGCGCCCAGCTCGATGTCAGCGCCGGCGCCGAGATTATAGGTGCCGACGGTCTGCTTCTTGAGGATCGGCACAGGAGCAAGGTTGGTGCCGCTCAAAGAGATCGTCACATCCTCAGCGGTTACGTGGGTGAACCCGCCGCCGCCGGTGACGTAGGGTTTGAACACCGGCAGGGGAAGCACGACGAGCTTCAGATTGGCAGTTCCGGAGAACATGTCAACTTTTCCGCCGTCCACGAACTTCACAGGGAAACCCGGGAGCACCTGCTGCACATACTGCTGGAACTTCTCCTCGTCAGGGGAAAGCGTGATGTAGTCACCGGAAACGCGGATGCTCAAAACGCTGAATTTGAAATCAACATGAATGCCTCCCCCTATCCCAAGGCCGTACACTTCATCCAATGCTACCTGCAACGTACCGGTGGACGGTGTGATCCCGGCAATCTCTTTGACCTTGGCATTGACATCAGAATTAATCATATTACCGTGTACTCCGAATCCAACCGACTGCGCCGAAGCGATCGTCGAGATCATCAGGGCACAAGAAAGCAGGAAGTATTTCATGACTCCTCCACGGGTGTGAGAATTGTCTGACGTGTACCTGGAGCGGGTGGATCGCAAATATTGTTCTTCTATCCAGTACGAATCTATGTTGTTGCCGGCTTATTATCAAGCGTTTGTTTTGACGCTGTGAAAACGGGCGGAAACCCGAGGCAGGACCTTTTTCGCCCGTGCGAATGTTCGTGTTCCCGGAGGTTATCATGGCAAAACGACATCTAGCGTTACTTCTGCTCCCGGCCGCCCTCTGTCTGCTGTTCGGCTGTGACAAAGGACTGGCCCCGATCACGGAGGACACCGGTTTCAGCGGCGTGATCACGTTCAAGAACTGGCCTCCGCCCGATTCGGTGCTGGAGCTTCGCCTTGTCGCCTTCGAAGTGTATCCGTCGGATAGCAGCGGGATCTTTAATGCCCTGCTGAACGGGCAGGCGGCGGTCTATCCGCACGTCACAACCGGTGTCGCAGGCGCGCTTGAGATCCTCGGCAACAGATCGGCCGATACCGTACGCTATGCGTTCACGACGGAAGGCACCATCCTGAAGAAAGACGCAACCTACAACTACGTGGTGCTCGGCTGGAGATACGGGCCGAACTACTTTGCCGACTGGGCGCCGGCAGGGGTATACACAGAGACACCGGGGACGTTCGTTCCGGCCTCCGTGACCGTTCGGGACCGCCGGATGAGAAAAGATGTCAATATCACAGTTGATTTCCACAATCTCCCCCCAAAACCATGGAAATGAACCGAATCGCTCTCGTCACCCTCCTGCTGGTGTGCGCTGCATCACAAGCGATTTCCGCGGGGGGAAGTATCATAGGTCATGTCACCTCCCAGGCAGACGGCAAAACCGAACCTCTGATTGGTGCGGTCGTCCTCGTACAAGGGTCGGTACGCGGCACGACAACCAACATCAAAGGGGAATTCCGGATCGCCGATCTTCCTCCAGGTTCCTACACGCTCGTGGTCTCTATGGTGGGATATCAACGGACAACGCGCGCGGGTCTTGCGGTGGAGGAGGGAGGAGAAACGGTGGCCAACTTTTCCCTCGTCTCCACGCCGGTGCAGTTCGATCAGGTGGTGGTGACCGCCAGCAAGAGGCAACAGTCGCTTGAAGAAGTGCCTGTGAGTCTTTCGGTGATGGACGCAAACGAAATCCGTCACCGTAACGCGATGGTTCTCGATGACGCCTTACGGTACATCCCGGGGGTCAATATGACGGGATTCCAGGTGAACATCAGAGGTTCCAGCGGGTATAGCCGGGGTGCGGGAAGCCGTGTGCTGCTGTTGCTGGACGGCATTCCGTTCATCACCGGCGATACAGGAGAATTGAATTTCGAGACCATCCCGGCCGGACAGGTGGATCGTATCGAAGTCGTAAAGGGGGCCAGTTCCGCCTTGTACGGCTCGAATGCTCTGGGCGGGGTCATCAATGTCATCACGAAAGAGATCCCCGAGAAGGCCAGCACGCATATTCGTCTGGTCGGCGGCATGTACAACAACCCCACGCACGAGCAATGGCGATGGAGTTCGAAGTCCCGTTTCTTCCAGGGACAATCGATAAGCCACGCCTACCGTGTCGGAGACCTCGGCGTTGCGTTGTTCCTGTCGCGCCAGTTTGACGACGGCTACCGGCAGAACGACTACCGCCGCCGGTATAACGTGTATCTCAAACTGCGGGAAGAGTTCGAACATCAGAGCGCTCTCGCCGTGACGTTCGGTTTGCTGTACCAGTATGGCGGGCAGTACCTGTACTGGCGAAGCCTGGATTCGGCCCTGATCCCGCCGGTCGCGCAGAAAGATGACAATATCAAGTCTATCCGGTTCTTCACCACCGGACAGTACTCCACGGTCATCAACGAGGGATTCCAGCTTACCACGCGTGTCATGTGGTTTCATAACGACTGGGGGTTTGAGACCAGGAGCGGCATTGGACGTGCCGAGTCCGTGGCGGATGACTTCCGGTTCGAGACCGCGGCGACCATTCTCCCGCATGAGGATCACACGATCACTGCGGGCGCCGACGTGAATGTGGACCTTATCGGAGGGGACGTGATCACCCAGCGGGTGATCGGCGGCTTTGCCCTCTTCGGACAGGATGAAATCCGTTTGGCCCAGCCGTTGACCCTGACGCTCGGGTTACGCTATGATTTCTCATCGGTAGGTGTGACCACCCCGGGTGGGCAGGTCAACCCCAAGGTGGGGCTTGCGTACACCCCCTTCGAGGGAACCACGCTGCGAACGTCGTTTGCGAGGGGATTCCGCGTTCCGGCAGTCGCTGAAGCGTTTCTCATGGCGGGCTTCAGCAACGTCATCGCCCGCCCGAACGAGGATCTCAGGCCGGAGCGGAACTGGTCTTTTGAAGTTGGGCTCTCGCAGCGTCTGGGTAACATAGGCACATTCGACGTGGCGGCGTTCCGGTCGGATTTCGACGATCTCATCGAGGTGGATGTGGTGGACACGGCGTCGAATTCGCTCCTGTTCCAGTGGCGCAACGTTGCGGAGGCGCGCATTCAGGGATTCGAAACCTCGGTGAAACTCGGATTTTTTGACGGCGGGCTCCAGTTCAACGTGGGGTACACGTATGTGTGGCCGGAGGACCTGACCAGGAACGACATCCTGAAATACCGTCCGCGCCATCTGTTGTACACGTCGCTCTTCGGAAGAGTCGGGCCGCTCTTCGGTTCCACGGATTTCCGGTACATCAGCCGGGTCGATCGCGTCGATGACGTGCTGAGCAAGACCGGCGTGGTGCTGGATGGCGAAGAGCGGACAGAGATCCTTGTGACGGACTTCCGCCTCGGCCTGGATTTTGATCTCGGAAGGGTTCCGCTCACGCTGACGGCAAGCGTCAACAATGCGTTCCAGTATAACTATGTGGAATTGATCGGCAACATGATGCCGCCGCGTACATACGTGCTGGCGCTGGATGTGCGTATGTAGCCGGGCAAGCGCGGATGGCGCCGTTGCCTTGCTTTGTGCGGAGATTTTTATTGAACAATGAAGGAGGAGGTATGAAATCCACTATGCGGTTCCTTGTGTGTGCCGTATTGCTCGGCGCGGGGGTGAGTGCTGCCCCGGCGCAGGGCATCGTCATCGACTCGGCTACCGTTGCGGCGATGTTCGCTGTCAACACAACGACGACCTATCGCATGGATACGCTCACGACCTCGGCGGATATCGGAAGCACGGGCGCGTCCTCATGGGACTTCAGCGGGCTCACCACCCACACGCGCATGTCATTGCGAAGTGTCCCTGTGGCGACCACGCCGTATTACGCAAGTCATTTCCCCGCCGCGACGCATGCGCTCAGTGATACCGGGTTCACGTATTCGTTCTACTATGCGGACTTTGCGACGACCGTGACGTTAAGAGGGGCCGGGTACAACTATATGACGTTAGGTCAGGATTTACTGGACTATGGCTTCAAGGGGTTGGGAAACGCGTACCTGTTCGGGAATCCCTACCCGGCTGAGGGGCAGTGGGTCAAATCTCCTCCTGCAATCTACTACAGCCTGCCTTTGATGATGTCGAAGACCTGGACCACAACATATGATGAAACACTTTCGGGAAGCGCCCAGATCTTCCCCTCGCCTTCTCCGCCGATCGCCGTCGGACCCACGGTAACGTCACACACCGTAACCTACACGGTCGATGCCTACGGACCGCTCACGGTTCCCGGGTCGGGTGCGGAAGGCGCGTTGCGGATCCGCACGGTCGACCGGTATTCGTCCGGTGGCACTGAGGCGGTGAGGGTTGGCTACATATTTCTGACCGCGAGCGGCGCATCTGTTCAGTTCACCGTAGGAGACACGTCGGCGGTCAGCGGGACTGTTTCGATTTCATCCTTGCAGTGGACCACGCCGACGGCAACATCGGTACAGAGGATCAACGACGTCCCGAGTACTTTCGCCTTGCATCAGAACTACCCGAATCCGTTCAACCCCTCGACCACGATCCGCTTCACGTTGCCTTCGAGCCAGCACGTGACGCTCACGGTGTACAATCTTCTGGGCGAAGAGGTCGCGACACTGGTGGATGAGACGGTCAATGCGGGAGAAAGCAGCGTGCAGTTCGATGCCTCGCGCCTGTCGAGCGGCGTCTATCTGTACAAATTGCAGGCCGGCACATCGACGCAGACCCGGCGCATGATGCTTGTGAAGTAGATATTCTGTATGAAATAGCGTGTATGAAACAAAGCGGGATTCCAGTCTGTCAATGGAATCCCGCTTTGCAATGTCTGCCCGGTGCGAGTGTTCAGTACTAAACCTTCACTCCCCGACTCCCCGCCGGAGGTACAGGTTACTTCTGGATTTCCAGCAGTTCCACCTCGAAGATGAGCGTCGCGTTCGGCGGTATCACGCCGCCCGCACCCTGCTCCCCGTATGCAAGGTGCGAAGGGATGTACACCTCCCATTTCGATCCCACCTTCATGAGTTGAAGGGCTTCCGTCCAGCCGGGAATCACTCCGTTCACCGGGAACACTGCCGGTTCGCCGCGCTTGAATGAACTGTCAAATTCCGTCCCGTCCACCAACCGCCCCCGGTAATGGACCTTGACGGTGGAAGATGCCTGGGGCTTCTGGCCTGTACCTTCGGTGATCACCTTGCACTGAAGTCCGCTGGGCAGGACCTGGACTCCCGGTGCCTTGGCGTTGGATGCCAGGAATGCCTCCCCATCAGTCCTGTTCTTCAGGGCCTGGGCCTGTTCACGTTCCTGGGCCTTGGTTTGCATTTCCTGCTGGAAGGCAGTCATCGTTTCCTGGACCTCCTTGTCCGACATCGCCCGCTGGGCGCTGTCCACTCTCGCATCAAGCACCCCACGCAGGAATGCTTCAGGAGAGATCATGATAGAGTCACGTTTCAGATTATTCCCGACGGTAAGCCCGATGCTGTAGCTTACTTTGTCCTGCTTTGTTTCGAGCTTCACGTCTTTTTCTCCCGTTGACTGACATCCGCTGATGCCGACCACAAGCATGGCGGCCAGTATGAATTGCATGGGACTTCCTTTCGCATGATGATCCGGTCTGCCGCGCCGGCGGGCCGGTTGCCGCCTTTGCGGAAATCCGGCAGACCCACAATTTTTCAATATAGCCAAATCCCCGATCAGAACCAATTCCTTCCAATCCGGGCCGGAATCCGTGAAGCAAACGGTTGCGCTTGCAGGTTTCTATTGTGCATGGCGCGTCGATTCTCTATATTGAGAAACCGCGTTCTTCGATTCAATGCCACAGCGAAAGCCCCCCATGCGCTACGCAGCCCTTTTGGTATGGGCATCGTGCATCCCCGTGATGGGTTGGTGCGCCGATTCGCCCAAGAACATCCCGCCCGGAAGCGACGCGTCGATCGAACGGGCCGTTGATTCGATTCTCGCCCGTCTAACGCTTGAGCAGAAGGTAGGGCAATTGGTCCAGTACACAAGCAGCTGGAACGATTCGCTCACCGGTCCGGGCGAGCGGCGGGCGGACATTCTTGAGCGGATCGAGGCAGGGACGATAGGATCGATTCTGAATGCGTCCGGGGCCCGGCTCACGCGCGAGCTCCAGGACATTGCTGTGAAGCAGTCCCGTACAGGTATTCCCCTTCTCTTCGGTCTGGATGTCATTCATGGTTACCGCACAATGTTCCCGGTACCTCTCGCCGAGGCCGCCAGTTGGGATCCTTCGGCGGTAGAGCGTTCGGCGCACGTTTCAGCCATTGAAGCCGCCGCGGCAGGCATCCACTGGACGTTTGCCCCGATGGTCGACATAGCCCTCGACCCGCGATGGGGCCGCATTGTGGAAGGATCGGGAGAGGATCCCCACCTGGGCGCCGTCATGGCGGCCGCGCGCGTGCGCGGATTCCAAACGCACAATCTCCGCTCACCATCCACCCTCCTCGCTTGCCCGAAACACTTTGCCGCCTACGGAGGTGCCGAAGGAGGACGCGACTACAACACGGTGGATGTATCCGAACGAACCCTTCGTGATCTGTATCTTCCTCCATTCAAAGCGGCTCTGGATGCCGGGGCGCTTTCCACGATGAGCTCCTTCAACGAAATCGCGGGCGTGCCCAGCACCGGGAACCGATGGCTGCTCACGGACCTTCTGCGCAAAGAGTGGGGCTTTACGGGCATGGTCGTCAGCGATTGGAACTCGATAGGTGAACTCGTCAAACATGGAGTGGCGGAAACGCTTGCAGAAGCTGCGCGGATGGGCATCACGGCCGGCACGGACATGGATATGGAAGCGGATGCCTACTGGCTGCATCTCCCGGAGCTGGTCAAGTCCGGCGCGGTACCCTCAGCAGTCCTGGACGAGGCCGTGCGCCGGGTTCTGCGCACAAAATTCAGGATCGGGCTCTTCGACGATCCGTATCGCTGGACCAGCACCGCCACGGAGCGATCTCTGCTGCTCCATCCTGATCACCTTGCAGCGGCTCGCGACGTCGCAAGGAAGTCCATCGTGCTGTTGAAGAACCATGGACAGCTCCTGCCGCTCAGGAAAGACCTTCCCCGGCTGGCGGTCATAGGTCCGCTGGCTGACAGCGACGACGATCCGCTCGGGCCGTGGTCTGCAAAGGGACGGCGGGAAGATGTCGTGACCCTTCGTGAAGGGATCCAACGCGCCGTATCGCCGGCAACGATTGTGGAATATGCCCGCGGGTGCAGCATTGACACGGTCGGGACCGACGGCTTTCCCGCCGCGCTCGCGCTGGCGCGCACTGCGGACGCCGTCATTCTGGCTTTGGGCGAGGACCGGGATATGAGCGGCGAGGCCGCCTGCCGCTCAACTCTGGATCTCCCCGGTTCGCAACAGGCGCTGCTCGAAGCGGTTGTGCAGACCGGCAAGCCGGTGGTCCTGGTGCTGATGAACGGCCGGCCGCTAAGCATCCCCTGGGCCGACGAACATACTCCCGCAATTCTCGAAGGATGGTTTCTGGGAGTGCAGGCAGGAAACGCGCTCGCAGACGTGCTCTTCGGCGACTACAACCCATCCGGCAAGCTCCCGGTGACGTTCCCGCGCACAGCCGGCCAGGTACCGATCTACTACAACCACAAGAACACCGGGCGCCCCGGAGATGCGGACGACCACTGGACGTCGAAGTATCTGGACCTTCCTCTCACACCCCTGTATCCCTTCGGTTATGGCTTGAGCTATACGAGTTTCCGCTATGACGATATTCGCCTGAGCAGGAACTCAATGACCAGGGAGGATACGCTGCGCGTTACCGTCCGGCTCTCGAATACCGGGAAGCGGTTTGGTGAAGAGGTGGTGCAGATGTACATACGCGACAATGTGGGGAGTGTCACGCGGCCGATCATGGAGCTGAAAGGTTTCCACAAGGTGGGACTTGAAGCGGGGGATTCCCGGGATGTGGAGTTCGTCATCACCCAGGATTGCCTCAAGTTTACAGATCACGCAATGCAGTACCGTGTAGAGCCCGGAACATTCACCGTGATGATCGGTCCGCATTCGGCACAGGTTCAATCACGGATTTTCACCCTGCAGTAGGAAATTGTTGTACAGGCAATCGACCACTTTCCGCGGAAAGGTCCACTCATGATGTCCATCGGTCTCAGTGCGTTGGATTGGCTCATCATCGCCATTTACTTTGCATTCATCCTCGGCCTGGGGTACTATCTCAAGAGGTTCACGAAGAACCAGGAGGATTTCTTCATGGCGGGGAGGAAGAACAGCGCATGGGTTGCGGGATTGGCATTCCTCTCGGCCAACCTCGGGGCGCTGGAGCTTCTCGGCATGACGGGCAACACGTTCAAGTACGGCATGTACGTTGCGCATTTCTACTGGATCGGAGCGATCCCTGCGATGCTCTTCCTGGGCATCTATATGATGCCCTTCTATTACAGCAGCCGCATTCACTCCGTCCCCGGCTATCTGAAACTCCGGTTCGATGAGAAGACGCGGGTCCTGAACGGTATCTCGTTCGCGGTGATGACAGTGCTCGTCTCCGGCATCAACCTGTACGCCATGGCGCTCGTCCTGCACACCTTCCTGGGGTGGAACTGGGATATCAGCATGTGGGTATCCGCGGGGACGGTTGCGGTCTATGTGACCATGAGCGGTCTCCTCTCCGCAATATTCACCGAGATTGTGCAATTCTTCCTGATCTGGTTCGGACTCTTCCTCGTGTCCATCCTCGGCGTCATCGAGATCGGCGGCGTAAACGAAGTCTTTGCCCGTGTGCCGGAGGCCTACAACACGCTCTGGTCCACATCCGGAGACGCATCGCAGAACGGCATGGCCATTACCTGGGGAGGAATCGTGCTGGGACTCGGCTTTGTGCTCTCCTTCGGCTACTGGACGACGGACTTCCTCGTCGTTCAGCGTGCCTTTTCCGCGAAGGACCTCAGGGCGGCGCGTATGACGCCGATCATTGCCTCCTTCTTCAAGATGGCTGTCCCGTTCATCGTCATCATCGCCGGCCTCGTTGCGTACATTCTTGCGCACGACCCGTCGACCGGCTTCGCCTTGCTGCAGGACGGAGGGCAGGTCAACTATGACTCCGCGCTTCCCCTGCTCATCGCGCGCTACTATCCGGAAGGTCTCATTGGCCTGGGGATCACAGCGCTGCTCGCCGGTTTCATGGCCGGTCAAGCAGGGAACGTGAGCGCGTTCAACACCGTCTGGACCTATGATATCTACAAAGCCCTCATCAAGAAGGACGCGAGCGATGAGCACCTGCTCTGGATGGGCCGCGTCACGACCATCGTGGGCATCATCATCAGCGTCGGCACCGCCTACTGGGCGAAGAGCTTTCCGAGCATCATGGACTACATGCAGGCGATCTTTTCATGGGTGAACGCGCCGTTGTTCGCCACGATGCTCCTGGGTATGTTCGTCGTGTGGATCACTCCTGCCGGGGCGTTCTGGGGGCTCATTGCGGGCATGGGCTCGTCCTTCCTGATGTTCCTGGCCGCGAAGTTCCAATGGGTGGACGGGAGCATCTTCACGCTGTCGGATCATGCGAGCGACATGGCTATCAACTTCTGGCGGGCATGGTGGGCATGGCTGATCTGTTTTGTGGTCACGATCCTGATCAGTCTTGTGACCAAGAAGAAGCCGCGGGAAGAGCTCGTGGGTCTGGTCAAAGGACTTACAGCGGAAACCCACGATACCGGAATGCCGTTCCTCCGCCGCCCGGCATTCTACGGCCTGCTCTCGTTCATCGTGCTCGTCATCCTGAACATCATCTACTGGTAGGAGAACGCGTCCATGAAACCCATATGGTATTTCGTCGGTATTCTTCTGCTGGTGCTTGGTGTCCTTGTGCTCGGGGCCGGGATCATCGATCTGATGTCAGGTGAACTCCCCGGCACAGTGCTGGCCGACCTGCATCCGCGTGTCTGGTGGGGCGGCATCATGACGGTGGCAGGCATCCTGTTCCTCCTGTTCAACAGGAAGACCGTGGCCTGACGCTCGCGCTCTGGCGATCGCGCAGGGGCTGTTTCCGTGCTTTCAGCACGCGTACGGCTGTACCGGCCGCAGGGGGCGCGGGGCAATAGGCCGGAGCAAGCGACACCGCACGCGAGGACCGGGCTGAGGTCGGAAGACACTTTGTTGCGCCGGCCAGTACCTGTCGCAGTGCATGAACCGGCAGTCTGAATCGCCGCGACACATCCTCTGGCGGAAGCATCGGACATCGGATCCCGTCTGGGATTCCCGTCGCGGCCTCCGCGGGCGGATCGTTTTGAGCCGCGGCGCTGTTTAGTGTATCGGAGAATATTGCATACCCACTCTCACTTTCAGTCCCACTAGTCTGGATCGCCCATGAAACACTACTTTTCGCTCCTGGCACTGGCCCTGCTTTTCGCCGCCTGCAGCTCGCCGCAGAAGCAGTCCGGCGTGGACCTCAGCATGATGGACACCTCCGTGAGGCCTCAGGATGATTTCTACCGGTACATGAACGGCAAGT
>JADLEA010000073.1 GCA_020846365.1 Bacteroidota bacterium | reverse complement strand
GTGGAGGTGTTTCCGCAGGAGGTGCAGCAACGCGGGGAAGTGGAGGATTTGCTCCTGCAGGGGTTGACGTTTCAGGAATTCAAGGACCGCGCGGAGGCCGCCTTCATCCGGAAGCAGCTTGAGGCACACGAATGGAACGTCAGCAAAACCGCGGAGGCGTTGGAAATTCAGCGGAGCCACTTGTACAACAAGATGCGGAAGTACGGACTGGAAAGGACGTGAGCTAGAGTTTTTCCCGCTGTCGCACGACTTCGAACATGCTCAGTGCCGCTGCGACCGAGGCATTCAGCGATTGCACCTTACCGAACAGCGGAATGCGCACCAGGTGGTCGCAGTGCTCTCTGACCAGCCGCCGCAACCCCTGTCCCTCATTGCCCACGACAATTGCCGTCGGCACGCTGTAATCGAGTTCGGTGTAGAGCTTTTCCCCCTCTGAAGCCAAGCCCACAATCCAGAATCCCTCGTTTTTCAGCTGCTCGATCGCGTTCACGATGTTGGCCACCTCGGCGATCAGAATGTGTTCTGTCGCACCCGCGGACGCCTTCACCGCGGCAGGGGTCACCGGCGCAGAATGGTGGCGGGGCACGATCACACCCTGTGTCCCGGCACACTCGGCTGTTCTGATCAGTGCTCCCAGGTTCTGGGGATCTTCGATCTGGTCCAGGATGAGCAGGAATCCCGTCGCGCCGCTTTGCCGCACCTCTTCCAGGATCTGGTCCAGGTCGACAAGTGCGCGATCGTGCGCGTAGGCCACCACGCCTTGCGTCAGCGCTTCCGGTGCAAAATCGCGGAAGTGTTGTTTCTCCGAGGCCACGATGGGGACACCACGCTGGTCGGCCAGCTTGCGTATATCTTCGATGGTTCCGCCGTGCGTTCCTCTGAGCAGCAGAATGCGCTCCAGAGGGCGTCCTGCCTTGAGCGCTTCAAGGACGGGTTTGCGGCCAGTAAGGAGCTGGGCCATGGGTTGGACGGGGGATCACCCCGCTCCTGTCGTGCGCGATTCTGACTGGCGTCCGAGATAGATGAAGCCGGCGAATCCCAGCGCGAACAACGCGATGCTGAAGAGCTGTGCTTCAGTGAGCCCACCGGCGATGCGGGGATTCAGCCGGAGGAACTCAATGGCAAAACGGAACGTGCTTGCCAGCATGAGGTACATCATGAAGAGCGCACCATCGGGAAGCTGCCTTCGCTGGATCGCCAGGAGGAGGAAGTATCCCAGGACGCCGAGCAGAAGCTCGTAGATCGGGGTGGGATGGAGCGGTGTCACCTCGTCAAATCGTGTGTAGAGGTGGCCCAGCTTGTCCCTGCCCGCAATGATCACGCGCAGCGAGTCATAGTGCCAGCTTTCGCGCTCCGTGGGTTCGCGATTGAAGTACTCTTCGAGCATGACTGACGGCTTGGCGGTACCCTGGGCGTAGATAGTTCCCCAGCTGAGCGTGGTCGGTATACCGTAGTCGCCGTCCCCGGAGAGATGGCATCCGATGCGGCCGACGCCGTAGGTGAGGATGAGTGCAATGCCCAGGCAATCCCAGACCCTCAGGAAGGAGACTTTCTTTTTCCGGATGTACAGCGACACGACGAAGAGCGCCAGCAGAAAACCGCCGTACCATGTGAGTCCGCCGGCCGAGAAGGTCATCCCCAACGGATTCATCAGGAAGGAGTCCCATTCCTCGATCAGGTAGAGGATCTTTGCGCCGGCGATGCCGAAGACGACGGCGAGCACCGTAATCGTATTCGCCATAGCGGCCGCAAGACCACGGCGTTTGAGTTCGCGGGCGAGTACGGCGTTGCCGATGAGGAACGCAATACCGAGCATCAGGCCATAACTGTAGACCCTGAGCGGGCCGATTTCGAAGAGGACAGGGATCATTGGTCAGGCACTCTGGCTGTTCCATTGGGAGAGGGTAGTGGCGATCCGGACAAAGCTCTTTTTTGGGGCCTTGACGACCCTGACTTCCTTGCGCGTTATCGCCGCGGAAAACGTCGTCGTGCGGCCGTCGATCCCCTGGAGGAAAACGTCGAACGTGCCGTCGAGATTCTCAAATTCCTGCTCGAAGCGCGCCGGTCCGGACGACGGCAGGCTGAGTTGTGGTGTGCGGAAGCCGAGCACCGTAAACCGCAACGCCGTAGGGGTCACTTCCGCCTTCACGGAGAGCTCGTAACGAAAGGTGGCAAAGGTTTTTGTCGTCTCAAGAATGATGAGCGTTGTCGTCCGCTGGGTGCGTTCGGAGACATGCGGCATGATGAGCAGGCGGTACTCCGGCTCGCCTTGCGTGCGTGCGGTATGTGAACGAGGCATTCCTCTCCCCCTACAGCTCGAAGTATGAAGCCTCTTCCTGACGAAACATCTCGAGGATTTCCTTCGGAGTCGAAACGTTCAGGAGTCGCTTGCGAAACTCTTCTTTGTTCATCAATCGTGAAATGCGGCTCAGCAGCTTGATGTGCGGGCCCACCAGATTGTCCTTTCCCACGAGGAGGAAGACGAGCCGGACGGGTTTTTCATCCAGCGAGTCGTAGTCGATCTCTTCCCGGGTCACTGCGAAGGCGGCGACGATATCGGTGACGGCATCGGTCTTTCCGTGAGGGATGGCAAAGCCGTTCCCGACGCCGGTGGACATGATGCGTTCGCGCTCCAGAATGGCCGCCCGCACTTTTTCCCTGTCCAGCACCTTCGGTGATGTCGCAACGAGGTCCACCATGGCATCGATAATGTCATTCTTGGACGTCCCCGTGAGTCCCGCGACGACAAGGTCTTCGTTAAGGATGTCGCTGATTTTCATCGCGTGGAGATTCTCCTATGGTTCATCGCGCCAGGATATGACCTTCTTTTCAAAGTCAAGGGCAAGGCGGTCAGCTGTTTGTTGATCCTGGGCTTCGGCACTGACATGGAACAGCGGACGTTCCTTGTCGGGGATAAGCAGAATCGACGCGCCGCGCTGGCGGTCGTCGAAGTAGACCTTGACGCCATCCACGAGGTCACGGCGCGATTGCTCGGTATTGGCCATGATGTAGCGCATGACTTTTCCCTTGTGTTCCCACGAGCAATTCACGGTGCGCCGCGCGGCGTAGAGCTTTGGAATCTCGGCGTCGAACCCTCCCAGGCGCTTGTCGGCATGCGCCATCATCTCGAGGATTTTGGCCAGTGAATACATTGCATCGGTTGCAAAAAAGAAATCCGTGAAGATGAAGCCCCCCTTCGTTCCTCCGATAAAGCGGATGCGCTTGTTGGCCGCGGCTTCCATCATGGCCAGATGACTGTTCCGCGTCTTGATGACCGAGACGTTGTGCTGCGCCGCGAGCAGGTCAATCTCCCCGCTGGAGGTGATGGGAACGGCAATGGATTCCACGTCCTTGTGTGTCTGCAGGAACATGTCCGTCACGACGGTCAGCAGCCGGTCGCTGTCGAACGCATCGCCGTTCTCGTCGACGAGGAAGAGGCGCTCGCCTCCTCCGTCAATCAGACATCCCATGTCGTACTTGAGAGAGGTGACGATGTGCGACAGCGTCTTCATGGAATAGTCAAACTCGTACTTGTCGCGCGTAAGCCGGCGCGCGTCAAGGTGCGCGTTCAGGGCGACGACCTGGCAATCAAACGAACCGAGAATGATCGGGAAGATGGTCGACGCGACGCCGTTGGAGTAGTCAATGACAAGCTTGAACTTCTTCTTGCCGATCGCCTCGATGTCCAGGGACGAGAGGAACTTCTCCTTGTAGGCCTCGGTGGTGCGCTCGGGGAAGGAGATGGAGCCGACCTTCTCGCGGGGGGCGCGCGCAAAATCCTCCCCGAAAAACAGCCGCTCCACGCTCTTGGTCTTGGAGGACGGCAGGTCTTTCCCGTTCGCGTCAAAGAAGATGATGTCGGTCAGGTTTTTGTCGGTCGGGTTGCGGCGAACGTGGATCCCGCCCGATTCCTTGCCGCTGCTGAGCTCGTGACGCAGCAGGGGAATGGAGACGGCACGGAGGTCGAAGGTGTTCACGCCGGCCGAGACCAGTCCGCACAGCATCGCCCGGTTCATCATGCGGGACACATTGTCGGAATCGCGGCAGGTGACGACCGTCTTCCCCGCCCCGATGAACGCACCATATGCCGCTCCGAGCTTCGCGCCGAACTCGGGGTTCATTTCGATGTTGGAGAGGCCCGTGACGCGGGAATCGGTGAACAGCTCGCGCAGCCATTTGTCTTCCCAGACCAGACTCCGGGTGAGCACGGCGCCTTCTTCCACAACCTTCTCGGGCCAGAGCTTGATGTTCGCGCTGAGCCGGGCGCTCCGGCCGATCCAGCAGCCGTCGCCGATGAAGACGTTCTCCGCAATGACCGCCTTCTCTCCGATCGAGCATTTGGATCCGATCACGTCGGAGGAGATTTCCGTGTTGTGGCCGACCACCACATCGCTCCAGATCACGGAGTTGGTGATGATGGCCCCCGGGCCGATGACGCTGTTGTCGCCGATGACGGCGTTGGAGAGCTTCACCCCCTCGCCGATCGTGCAATTCTGACCGATCACGACTTTGCCCGTGCATTGGACCACGGCGGGATCGAACCGTGTCCCTTCGCCGACGGCTACGCTGTCATTGTGCGAGTAGTCGATGTGCAGGTTCACCGCGTTGTTGAGGACGTCCATATGGGCGTCCTGGTACTCGTTCAGGTTCCCGATGTCGCGCCAGTATCCGTCGGTCGTGCATCCGTACAGGCCCAGGTCCCGCCGCAACAACAGGGGAAAGAGGTCCTTGCTGAAATCATAGTCCTGCCGGTAGGGGACCAGCTCGAGCACATCCGGTTCGAGTATGTAGATGCCGGTGTTGATGGTGTCGCTGAACACCTCGCCCCAGGAAGGTTTCTCCAGAAAACGGGTGATCTTCCCGTCCTCTCCGGTGATCACCACGCCAAACGCCAGGGGGTTTTTTGCGTGTGTGAGGACGATGGTGGCCTTGGCGTTTTTGGCTTCATGGTAACGCAGCGCGGCGGTGAGATCAAAGTCGGTCAGAACGTCGCCGCTGATGATCAGGATGCGCTCGTTGATGCCCTTCGTCGCGTTTCTGACGCTGCCCGCGGTCCCGTAGTCGGCGTCGGCGCGCACATACTGCATCGACACACCAAGCGCTGAACCGTCCCCGAAGTAACTGGTGATCGCCTCGGGAGTGTAGAACAGGGTTGCGATGATGTCTGTCAACCCGTGTTGCTTCAGCAGCGACACGATATGGTGCATCATGGGTTTATTCATGAGAGGCACCATGGGTTTTGGCGTGTTACAGGTGAGCGGGCGCAACCGCGTCCCGAACCCACCGGCCATTATCACCGCTTTCATGGTATGCTCAGGGGCTGAGATCAGAGTGGACGGTTAGCATACGTGAACCTTACAATATAGAAAACGACCACCTTGAATTCAATAGAACAGGGAGCTTAGCGGACGCTTCCCCGGCGCGTGCGCCGGTTCATCAGTGATGCGGCATACCCGGCACCGAAGCCGTTGTCAATGTTTACCACCGTCACGCCTGCGGAGCAGGAGTTGAGCATGCCCAGGAGGGCGGAAACGCCCCGGAAGCTTGCTCCATATCCCACCGAGGTCGGGACTGCAATGACCGGAACCCGGACCATACCTCCCACGACGCTGGCGAGCGCTCCTTCCATCCCCGCGACGACAATGATCACAGAGGCCTCGCCGAGCTTCCGGCTCTGCATGAGAATGCGATGGATTCCGGCAACACCCACATCGAAAAGCGTATCCACCCGGTTGCCCATCAGCGTGGCGGTTTCCACGGCTTCCGCGGCAACCGGAATGTCGGATGTCCCCGCCGTCACCACAAGAATCGTCCCCTCACCGTTCGGCTTCACGGCGCCTTCGTTCCCCGTGATGGTCCGTGCAACCGGGTTGTATCGCACTCTGGAGACGACCTTGCGCACGGCAGCATAGTGCTGCCGCGATGCTCTGGTAGCCAGCAGGACGTCTCCCCGGCGCACGATGGCCCTGGCGATGCCCGCCACCTGTGCTGGCGTCTTCCCTTCGCTGAAAATAACCTCCGGAAAACCGTGACGCACCTGCCGGTGGTGATCCACCGTGGCGAATCCGAGGGATTCGTACATGTGCGTGGAAAGGCTCTGCAGGAGTTGTTCCTCGGAGAGAGTGCCTCTCTTGAAGCGGGAGAGGAGTTGCTGTAGCTTCCGGTCGGCCATTGGTGCGCAATATACCGCATTCTGCTAGGAATATCAAGGAACCGGGGGATCCCGCTGGTTGACTCTCCAGCTCGATTTTCGTACCTTTATCCATAACAGCGCCTCCACCGTCAGTGAGAAATCGTGGAACGGCTTGCACTCGCTGCACTCTGTGGTTATGTCCTCGGCTCCATCCCGACCGCCTACCTCGTAGTTCGCTGGAAATCTCAGCAGGATATTCGCTCCTCAGGAAGCGGGAATGTGGGGACAGTGAACAGCTATGAGGTAACGAAGTCTGTGTTCGTGGCGGCGATTGTCCTGATCCTCGACTTCGCCAAAGGTGCCGCTGCCGTCATCCTGGTCAGGCAGCTTTTCGGACACGACAGCGATCCCGGCCCATGGGGAGGCCTGGGAGCCGTTCTTGGCCACAACTATCCCGTCTGGTTGAGGGGAAAGGGCGGACGAGGCCTGGCCACGGGAGCCGGGGTATCATCCCTCCTGTTCTGGGGCTTGATACCCACATGGGTGACATTCTGGGCTGTAGCATATGCGTTTATCAGGCGCGTCAATCCCGCGAGCGCCGTGGCGTGCCTGCTCACCTTCGTGACAGTGCTCGTGATCCCGGCGGTGATTCCGGGTGCTGAACCGACAGCTGGCATGACACCCACATGGTTCGCGGGGGCATTGGTGACGCTGATTCTCTTGCGGCTGATTGATCCTGTACGATCGTATGTTCTGGAATTGAAGAGACAGAGGAGTGTGCAATGACCAAACGTCTGATAGGCATCCTTGCCCTCACCCTCGCGGCCCTTGTAGGAGGCGGACTCATCGGGTACGGCCTAGGGCATAGCCCGCAGGAAAACCAGGAGACCCCCACGGCCACTACCGCCGGCAATGAGGCGTTCGAGCACGCATTCGCCCTTCAGGCAAGCGCCGAACAACGGGATTCTGTGGCGGCGACGGTGACGACCGGCAGGCGGAACGCCATTACCCGCGCTGTTGCCCTTGCTAGCCCCGCCGTGGTAGGCATCAACGTCATAGAGCTCCGGCAGTACCGGCAGATTTCCCCCTGGGGCGACGATCCTTTCTGGCGGCAGTTTTTCGGCGACCGCACGTACACGCAGCAGGTCGCAGGTCTTGGATCAGGATTCCTGATTTCGCCGGACGGCTATATCCTCACCAACGATCACGTCGCGGGAAACGCGAAAGAGATCACCGTGACCCTCACGAGTGGCAAGCAATACAAGGCGACTCTGGTGGGCACGGATCTGATCACCGACATTGCCCTGTTGAAGATTGACGGCAAAGACCTCCCGTATGTTCCCCTCGGCAGCTCCGAGGATGTGCTTGTGGGGGAATGGGTGATCGCTCTGGGGAACCCTTTCGGATTGTTCGATATCAACGACAAGCCCACGGTGACGGTGGGCGTGGTGAGCAACACGGGCATGAAGCTCGAGGCGCAGGATGGGCGCGTGTACCGGGATATGATTCAAACAGATGCGGCGATCAATTCGGGGACCAGCGGCGGGCCGCTCCTGAACGCTCTGGGAGAAGTCATCGGGGTGAACTCGGTGATCTACACCCCCAATCAGGGAAGCATCGGGCTTGGCTTCGCCATCCCGATCAACCGCGTGAAATCCATTGTCGCCGAACTGAGACGCACCGGGAAGATCGAGCGGGAGTTCTGGACAGGGTTGGAGATCCAGGCCGTCGACCGGCGCATTGCCCTGTATTTTGGCCTCGATAGGGTGCAGGGCGTGATTGTGAGCGAAGTGAAACGATCCAGTCCGGCGGAGCGCGCGGGATTCCGCGTGGGTGACATCATTACCGAAGTCAACGGCGAGAAAATCAACGACGAGGCTTCGCTCATCGCGATCGCCGACGAGGCGCGCACCGGCGACACGCTCGCAATGAAAGTAATCCGTGACCGGAAAGAGATGAAGCTCTCGCTCCGCCTGGAGAAACGCACCCTATGATCCCCCGCTATACACGGCCGGCGATGGGAGCTGTCTGGGAAGACGAAAACAAATTCCGGATCTGGCTCGAGATCGAGCTTCTGGCCTGCGAAGCGCAGGCGCAACTGGGAGTGATACCTGCTGAAGCAGCGGCGACGATCCGGGCCAAAGCCGCCTTCGACGTCCAACGCATTGACGCCATCGAGCAGGAAGTAAAGCATGACGTGATCGCGTTCCTGACGAACGTCGGCGAGCATGTCGGACCCGAATCCCGGTTCATCCACCTCGGCATGACCTCCTCGGACGTGCTGGATACGGCGCTCGCCGTGCAGATGAAACAATCGGGTGAGATGCTGCTGCAGGGTCTGCAGTCCCTTGCTGCGGTGCTCGCTCGCCGCGCGAAGGAGTTCAAAAACACGGTGATGGTGGGGCGAACCCACGGCATCCACGCGGAACCCATCACGTTCGGTCTGAAGCTGGCGCTCTGGTATGCGGAGACGCAGCGCCACATTGAACGGCTGCGCGGCGCTCTCGACCGTATCGCCGTGGGCCAGATCTCCGGTGCGGTGGGCACCTTCGAACACCTGAGTCCCGCCGTTGAGGAATTCGTGTGCAAGCGCCTCGGGCTGAAGCCGGCTCCGGTGTCTACGCAGGTCCTCCAGCGTGACCGGCACGCGGAATTCATGAACACGCTCGCCCTGGTGGGCTGCTCGCTGGAAAAATTCGCCACGGAGATCCGCCACCTGCAGAAGACCGAAGTGCTGGAAGCGGAAGAGTACTTTTCCAAGGGGCAGAAAGGTTCTTCCGCGATGCCCCACAAACGGAACCCGATCACCTGCGAACGCATTGCCGGTCTCTCGAGAGTGCTGCGGGGAAACGCACAGGCGTCGATGGAGAATGTCGCGCTGTGGCATGAACGGGATATCACGCACTCGTCCGTCGAACGGGTGGTGATCCCCGACAGCTGCATTCTCCTGGACTACATGCTGGCACTGATGACGGACGTCCTCGACCGGCTCGTGGTCTATCCCGAAAACATGCTCAGGAATCTCCAGAGGACACACGGCCTGATCTTTTCCCAGTCGGTGCTGCTTGCGCTCACGCGTAAAGGCATGAAACGGGAAGACGCCTACCGGATCGTCCAGCAGGCCGCGATGGAAGTTTGGCAGGACGGCGCGGAGTTCAAGGACCGGCTGCTCGCGCAGCCGGCTGTCAGGGAAATACTGGGCGCAGCATCGGTGGAGGCGCTGTTTGACCTCCAGAGAAGCATCCAGAATATCGATACGCTCTTTGCCCGGGTTGGGCTCTCGTAACTCTCTTATACTACGACCGACACAACGAGGATTGTCTGTATGGCCAGGAAATTCCAGAACTTCATCAACGGCTCATGGGTGGATGCGAAGTCAGGGAAGACGTTTGAGAACCGGAATCCCGCAAACTGGGACGAAGTGATCGGTACATTCCCGAAATCAGGCAAGGAAGATGTCGAAGAAGCGGTGCAGGCGGCGCGCAAGGCCTTTGAATCGTGGCGGCTCGTGCCTGCGCCCAAGCGGGGGGATATCCTGAAAAAAGTGGGCGACCTGATGGTCGAGCGCAAGGAGGACCTTGCGCACATGATGACGCGCGAGATGGGCAAGGTCCTGGCCGAAACCAGGGGAGATGTGCAGGAGGGGATCGACACCGCCTATTACGCCGCGAGCGAGGGGCGCCGATTGTTCGGCCACACCGTGCCTTCGGAGCTCCCGAACAAGTACAATATGGCCATGCGCGTTCCCGTCGGGGTCGCGGGCATCATCACGCCGTGGAACTTCCCGATGGCAATCCCGACATGGAAGATCTTCCCGGCGCTCCTGTGCGGCAATACGATCGTCTTCAAACCGGCCTCCGACACGCCGGCGACCGCCACCGCCCTCGTCGAAATTCTGAAGGCGGCAGGAGTCCCGGACGGGGTGGTGAACATCGTGCACGGCGGAGGCGGAGAGGTCGGCAACGCGATCGTGGGTCACCCCGAAGTGGATCTGGTGAGCTTCACGGGATCAACGCTGGTCGGAAAGAAGATCTCCGAGATGGCCTCCGCCACGCTCAAACGGGTTTCGCTCGAGTTGGGCGGCAAGAACGCGCAGCTCGTCATGCCCGACGCCAGCATGGACCTGGCGCTGGAAGGGGTGCTCTGGGGCGCATTCGGGACCACAGGACAGCGGTGCACGGCAACGAGCCGGCTTCTCCTCCACGAGAAGATCCACGATGCGTTTGTGGAGATGCTGGTGCGGCGCGTGAACGGCCTGAAGCTGGGCGACGGGCTGAAACCGGGCATTGACGTTGGCCCCTGCGTCAACGAGGCACAACAGCAGACGGTGCAGGGGTACGTGGAGATCGGCATCAAGGAAGGCGCAACGCTTCAGGCGGGGGGCTCCGTGCCCAGAGACGCCGACCTGGCCAAAGGATGGTTCTACCGTCCGACAGTCTTCACCGGAGTGCAACCCAACCATCGCATCGCCAGGGAAGAGATCTTCGGACCCGTGCTTTCGGTCATCAAGGTCCGGTCCCTGGAGGAGGGCATTCGTATCATGAACGATACCATCTACGGGCTCTCCTCCTCCGTCTATACCACGAACATCAACGACGCGTATACTGCAATCCGCGATATCAAAGCGGGAATCACGTACATCAACGCACCAACGATCGGCGCGGAAGCACATATGCCGTTCGGCGGCGTCAAGCAGACCGGCAACGGCCACCGGGAAGGCGGCTGGGCGGTATACGACTTCTTCTCGGAATGGAAGACCGTGTACGTCGACTACAGCGGCGGTCTGCAGCGCGCACAGATCGACAACTACGAGAGTTGATGCCATGACCCGTCAACCCCTCTATTTCGTATCGCTGTTCGAGCACAACGAATTCTTCTAACGTTCGCTCCGCTCCCGTACAGCTCACCTATGACAGTGCACAACATCGGAGGAGAACGTCAACATGAAAAAGCGCAAGAAAACGACAAAGCGGCCGGCGGGACGCACCGCTGCCGCTCGCAAGAAAATGAAGGCCGGACGCGCGGCGGCCACAAAACGCACCCGTGCGGTGCCCCGCCTCAAAGCGGACCTGGTTCTGCCTTCCCTGCGCAAGCACATGCTCGTGGACGGATTCGAGATCGTCCTCGATCTGCAGAAGAGCAAGGGATCGTTCATCGTGGACGCAAAGGACGGGAAGCTCTATCTCGACTTCTTTACGTTCGTCGCATCGTCGCCGATCGGACTGAACCATCCGAAGATGAAGTCCAGGGACTTTCTGGAGCGGCTGGCCTACGTGGCGGTGAACAAGCCCTCGCTCTCCGATATCTATGCCGCCGAGCAGGCAGAATTCCTTAACACGTTTTCGCGCGTCGCAATCCCGCACTACCTCCCGCACGCCTTCTTCATCGAAGGCGGGGCGCTGGGAGTGGAGAATGCGCTTAAGGCGGCGTTCGATTGGAAAATCCGGAAGAACTTCGCGCGCGGATACCGGGAAGAGCGGGGGAAACAGGTCATCCATTTCCGGAACGCATTCCACGGCAGATCGGGGTACACGCTTTCGCTCACCAATACCGACCCGGTCAAGACCGATCTCTTCCCGAAATTCGCATGGCCCCGGGTGGACAGTCCGGCCGTGCGGTACCCGTTGACCGGCGAAAACCTCGCCCGCGTACAACGCGAGGAGGAGAACAGCATCAACCAGATCAAGGACGCCTTCCGGCAGCATAAGGACGATATCGCCGCGATCATCATCGAAGCGATCCAGGGTGAGGGCGGCGACAATCATTTCCGGCCGGAATTCTTCCGCGCGCTGCGCCAACTCGCCGATGAAAACGAGGCGATGCTCATCATGGACGAAGTGCAGACCGGCATCGCCATGACAGGCAGGATGTGGGCGCATCAGCACTGGATCGAGCCGGACATGATAACCTTCGGCAAGAAGATGCAGGTGTGCGGGTTCCTCTGCGGGCGCAGGATAGAGGAAGTGAAGGAGAACGTCTTCGCCGTCCCGAGCCGCATCAACTCCACGTGGGGAGGGAACCTGGTGGACATGGTGCGTTCCCAGCGGTACCTGGAGATCATCGAAGAAGAACACCTCGTGAAGAACGCGGAGGTTGTCGGCGCGCATCTCCTGAAGCGCATACAGGAGCTTGCGGAAGAATTTCCCGATGTGATCTCCAATCCCCGCGGACTCGGTCTCTTCGCGGCCATGGACATCGTCACCCCCGAGAGGCGGACAGAGATCAGGAAGGCCTGTTATGATCTCGGCTTGATCCTGCTGCCGAGCGGCGAAAGGGCGATCCGTTTCCGTCCGCCGCTCACCGTGAGCAAGGAGGAGATCAACCTGGGGATCGAGATCATCCGGAAGGCGATAATGCAGTAACTTCTGGAAAGCGTCTGGATAGAACGAGGCCGGAAGTCCCCGCGGGGGCTTCCGGCCTTTTCATCGTACGGCATGTTGTGCTCCTATCGGATCAACATCATCCTGTTGCTGATGGTCGTCACCGCACCGTCTGGCGTGACGGCCGTCAACCGGTAAATGTACGATCCGGTAGCCACGGGGATGCCACGCGAGTCCCTGCCGTCCCACTCCGCTATGTACACACCTTCCACGGTGAACCCGCGCTTCAATGTAACCACCTCGCGGCCGAGCATGTCGTGTACGGTGATTGAAACATTGGACGCCAGGGGGAGGCCGTACTGTATCTTCGTACCGGGGTTGAAGGGGTTTGGATAGTTCTGCGCCAGCACGTAGGTCGCGGGCAGAGGGGGAATCGGGACGGTGTCTATTCCGCTCAGCAGGTTGTATGCTGCGAGAGCATTCACGACGCCCCATCCCATGAGGTTGTCCGGCGCGGACGCCTGGCTTGCGGTCTGGCGCATGGCATTCACGATTTCCATCGGCGTTGCGTCGGGACGGGCCTTGACGAGCAGCGCCGCAACGCCGGCCGCGAGGGGGCAGGCAAACGAGGTTCCCTGTCCGAAAGAGCTGTACCCGTCGGTCTGCGTCGAGCTCGCAATGTAGACGCCCGTACCGAGCGCCATGACGTCCGGCTTGATGCGCGGAGGGAAGGCAGTGGTCGGACCGACAGAGCTGAAGGAGGTTCGCTTGCCGCTCAGATTGACCGCCCCCACAGTGAGCACGCTGTCGGCGTCGGCCGGAGCGCCCAGGGTGTTGTGCGAGGGATGGTATCCGTCATTCCCCGCTGAATTCACCACGAGGATTCCTTTGCGCACCGCCATCGCGGCGGCCCGGGTAATGACCGTCGTCCTACCGTCCATGTCTTCCCACGTCCAACTGGGGAAGCCAGTGTTGTAATCGAGGTAACCCAGAGACGTGCTGGTCACCTGCACGCCCAGGCTGTCCGCCCACTCGATCGCGCGCACCCACTTGTCCTCCTCCATCGGCGTTTCGCTGCTGTCGTTTTCGGTGCGGGCGAGGATGAAGCTTGCACCGTAGGCAGGTCCGATAAGCTGGCCTTCTTTGAAACCGCCGATCGTCGAAAGGGTGTTGACACCGTGCGTACCGAAGGAGGGGCTGGTGTTGTTCGGGACAACGCTCACCTTGTTGTCCACAAAATCATAGGTGGCGATGACGTTCATCGCGCGGAGGGCTTCGTGATCCGGGAGGCGGAACCCGTTGTCGAAGACCCCCACGATCACGCCCTGCGCGTTGTTCCCCAGGTCATGGAGTTCGGGGACGCGTATCTGAGAGAGCTGATTCAGCGACGGGCCGTAGTCCAGCGCGTGCGTGCCGGAGCTCTTGCGAAGTTCCGGATTCTCCATCGCATCCTTCGGATCGGGGGGCGGGGGAGCGGATCGCTTGTAGCGTCCGACCAATTCGATTTCGCGCACAAACGGGAGGGAGGAGATCCTGCTGATCTGTTCCGGTGTAGCCCGGATGCTCACGGCGTTGAACCATTTGGAGCGATGCTGGATTGTCGCCCCTGCCGCCCCGAGTCTGGAAACGTAGGCGTCCTCGACAGGCAGGTCGGAGTAGTCCGTGAGTTGTTCGGGCGGAAGCACTTTGGCGCGGCGCCGGAGCGACTGTT
>JADLEA010000072.1 GCA_020846365.1 Bacteroidota bacterium | reverse complement strand
CGTACGTAATCGTTTCATGGCCTTGAGGTTGTCGTGATTGGTGATAAAGGTAGCAAAATGGGGCGCCATTATCCACGACCATGCCGGATTCGATCTGACCATCCGCCCTGTCCCCGGCTGCTCCGCCGGGGCATTTCTCAATCGTGTGTTTGACCTTTAGGCGTGAATGCACTACCATTAGGGCAACCGAAGACACAAACGCACATCATGTTTCGCCATCCCGTTCCAACATTTCTCTTCGCCGTGCTCCTCCTCTTGCGGTCCGCAAACCCGGTTTGTGCGCAGGAGAACACTATTGGAACCGATACGACCGGTGTTGATTGCACGCGCCTTGCCATCGTAGGGGGCGCAACCGCAGCCGGAGTCACCGCCATCCACTTCTATCAACAGAATGCATGGTGGAAAGAGCACCGCACTGGATTCCACGTGAGCGAGGATCTCTCGTACGCCCGGAACATCGACAAAGTCGGCCACCTCTATGGCGCGTCGGTGCTCACGTTTGTGTTCAGCAAGTCGCTCCAATGGGCCAACATCCCGGAATCCCGTTCGCTCATCTGGGGCGCCATCGGCTCTACGCTCTTCCAGACTTATGTGGAAATCGAAGACGGGTATTCTCAATACTGGGGCTTCGACCGCGTGGATTATGCCGCCAATCTGGTCGGGGCCTGGTACCCTGTGCTCCAGCACCATGTCCCGGTTTTTCAGAATTTCCAGTTCAGGTTCAGTTACTATCCGAAGAACATCGGTGGACCGTCCGCGATCCCGGGCCAGACCAAGACCCTGTTGGATGACTACGAAGGGCAGACGCTCTGGTTGACCGTCACGCCGCGCGGGCTCCTGCCCGAAGACGCAACTTGGTGGCCCAGGTGGCTGGGCATATCCGTGGGAGTGTCGGTGAAAGACAATGTCAGCCCCGATCGCTACCTGACCTGGTATATCGCCCCTGACCTGGATATGAGGTATATCATTCCCCGGGACACCTGGTTCCTACGCACGCTGGGTGAAGCCCTCAACTTCATCCACTTCCCGATGCCGACAGTTCGGTTTTCGCCGGGCGTGATCTGGTACGGGCTTTATTTTTAGGGTGCGCAGCATGGGAAAATCCCCGGCAGACTGTGCGGGCAACAAAAGGGATGCTTCCAGAATCACACGAGACATGACCATGCAGAAGAATCTTCTCATAGCAGCTACGGTCGCATTGCTGCTTCTCGTCACCTCGCAGGCGCTGTCGCAAGCCGAGACCGTTCCCGTGTACCATCCGGTCTATTCCTTCCTCAAAAAGATGGAAGTGAAAGGTCTCATCGACCGGTACCGCGACGCTGTGCTGCCGCTCGGCCGTGCCGATGTGGGAAAATACCTGAAGACCGTCTCAGAAAAACATGGCTCGTTGTCCCGGGCTGAACGTGAATGGCTGAGCGATTTCGTCTCCGAGTTTCAGTACGAGGTCACCGGTTCTGTATCCGGGTTTGACGCACTCATCGCCGCCTCAGGCGAAAAGACCGGCTCGGTCGGAACGGGAATCCACGCAGGCCGCGAGAGGGCGGCTGTGCTCCATGCAGACAGTCTTGTGACACTCTTTGTGAATGGTCTTGTCGAACTCGATGGGAGGAGGATTTCAGGCGATGGGATGGGGAGCGCGCACACAGAGTTCCTCCAGGTCGGTGCCAGGGCAAGGGGAACGGTGCTCGGACATCTGGGCTATTCGCTCCAGTTCACGAACGCGCACTTCTGGGGGAGCAGAGCTCTGCTGGCACGAGACGAACGCATCAGTCAGAGCCATGCCCTGGGCGTCACTAACGCTCAGAATTTCGATTTCTACGAAGGGTCCATTCGGTATGATGCGGGCATCATCTCGGCTCAAGTCGGCCGCGAGCGCGTGCTCTGGGGAAACGGCCTTGGAGAGAAGATGACCCTCTCCGACAATCCTCGCGTGTTTGACCACGTACGGGTGGACGTAAACTACAAAGCCGTGGGCTACACGTTTCTTCACGGCTGGCTGCTGGGAACGGAGCGAGCACTGACATTCTCACTCCCCACGGACACGGCGTTTCAATTCTCGGAGCCGACATTTGCGGACAAGTTCTTCGCGGCCCATCGCCTCGAGCTCTCCTTTCCCGGCGTGATCAGCGTAGGGTTTCAGGAAATGGTCGTGTACAGCAATCGGTCGGTGGACCTGGCCTACCTCTCGCCCCTTTCCTTCCTGGAGTCGGTGCAGCGCTCACGCGGCGAACGCGACAACGTGTTCTGGGCTTTTGATGTGCAGACCCACTTCATGCGGGATCTGGAAGTCTCAGCCTCGATCCTGTACGACGACATCAATGTGCCGGACATGTTCTCGAGCCGCTGGAACGACCGGTATGCCTGGCAGGTGGGGGTGTTCTACGCGGATCCCTTCACCCTCCCGAACACAAGTCTCATGATGGAATACACCCGGGTCGAACCGTATGTTTTCAGCCATGGGCGCTCGCGCGACAATTCTTTTACCAGTCTCGGCCAGATCCTCGGCCCGCGGGTTGGTCCCAATGGCGACTCCTGGTTCCTGCGGCTGGATTATGCGCCTGAACGGAACCTCAGTTTGAGCGCGCGTGTTCTATTGAAGCGGCACGGACTCAATCCTCTTGACTCAGCAGGGACAGTTACGCGAAATGTAGGGGGGGATGTGCTCTTTCCCCATCGTGACGGCAAGGATTCCGACACGAAGCTGTTTCTGGACGGGTCGGCGATGAAAAGCCGGCGCGTCGAAATCGCCGCAAGCTGGGAGGTGCTCAATCAATGCTGGCTGGAAGGCCTCTACAGGTTCGACAGCATTGAGTCCGGAAGTACGGGACTGAAATCCACCGACAACTTTTTCACTATCCGTCTCAGGTTAGAGCTCTAGCCATGATTCCGCACTCGCTTCTGGCATTCGTTGCCGCCCTTGTCATAACTCACACAACACCCCAAGCAGAGGATCGTATGCCGCTGACTGTAGGTCAAACCGCACCAGATTTCACCTTGTATGACACCGAGCGCAAACCGCGCACGCTGAGAGAGTTTCTCGACAAGAAGACCGTGCTGGTGTTCTATCCCGGGGCCTTTACCGGAGTATGCACGAAAGAGATGTGCGCGTTCCGGGATGCGCTCTCGGTGTTCAATTCCCTTGACGCGAAGGTCGTGGGAATCAGCGTCGATTCCCCGTTTGCGAACAAGGGCTTCGCCGATGCCAACAAGCTCACCTACCCGTTGCTGAGCGATTACTCACGCGAAGTCAGCAAGAAGTATGCGGGCCTGTACGACGGTTTCGGCGGCGTGCCGGGCTACACCGCGTCGAAGCGTTCGGTCTATATCCTGGACGGCAAGGGCGTGGTCACGTATGCATGGATCACTGATGCGCCCGGCACCGAGCCCCCGTACGATGAAATCCAGGCGGCCTTGAAGAAGTAAGCCGCGCCTCCCTCGTAGTGTCGCCTCCGGCATGCGGCCTGTCCGCATGCCGTCAAGGCGCACGCGCCACCTGCAAGGAACATGTCAATGCCCGCGTTGAAGCCTGGTTCACCCGCCCCGGACTTCTCCCTCCCAACCGGAACAGGAGAGGTGCTTTCGCTCAAAGATCTCAAAGGGAAGAAGATCGTCCTCTACTTCTATCCCAAAGACAATACTTCCGGGTGCACGAAGGAGGCGTGTGCATTCAATGACAACCTCGCCCGGGTGAAGAAGAAGGGGGCTGTGGTGATAGGAGTCAGTCCGGACAGCGCCGCCTCGCATGCGAAATTCTCGGGGAAGTACGACCTGACCTTCCCCCTGCTCAGCGACGAATCAAAAAGCATGCTGAAAAAATACGGCGTCTGGAAAGAGAAGAGCATGTATGGCCGGAAATACATGGGCGTCGAACGGACGACGTTCATCATCGACGAGAAGGGGACTATCACGCACATCTTCCCCAAGGTCACCGTCGATGGCCATGTGGATGAAGTGCTCGCGGCGCTCTGAGCCGAAGAAATCGTTCACACACATGAGTACAAGACCATGGTATATGTGACCCGCAAAGCCCATTTCGCCGCCGCGCACCGGCTGTACAACCCGGCGTGGAGCGATGAACAAAACACGCACGTCTTCGGCAAGTGCAACAACCCGCACGGCCACGGCCACAACTATAACATCGAAGTCACCGTCGCGGGTGACCCGCCCAGGGATACAGGGATGGTCATCGACCTGAAGCAGCTGGCGGAGATCGTGGACAGGGAGCTCATCGAATTGGTGGACCACAAGCATCTGAACCTGGATGTGGATTTCCTGAAAGGCGTGATCCCGACGGCCGAAAACATGGCCATGGCATTCTGGAAGATCCTCGCGCCCAGGATTCCGAGCGGGAAACTCTATTCCATCAAACTGTACGAATCCGATAACAACCTGGTAGAATACCGCGGAGAGTAATTGGAAAAAGACCCGGCACACCCAAGGCACGATCACCTCGTACAACTGATCGGGCAGCTCCTCACCGACCTCGGCGAAGACCCCAAACGTGAAGGCCTCCTCAGAACGCCGCATCGGGTGGCAAAGGCGTATGAATTTCTGACGAAGGGATATCAGGAGGACATTCAGAAGGTTCTGAACGACGCCATCTTCAACGAGAAGTACAGCGAGATGGTGATTGTCAAGGACATCGACTTCTTCAGTCTCTGCGAACACCACATGCTCCCGTTCTACGGGAAGGCGCACGTGGCGTACATCCCGAACGGGAAGATCGTCGGGCTCAGCAAGATCCCGCGCATCGTGGAAGTCTTCAGCAGGAGAATGCAGGTGCAGGAGCGCATGACGCAGCAGATCGCCGACACGTTGTACAATGCGCTGACCCCGGATGGGGTTGGGGTGGTGGTGGAAGCCCGGCACATGTGCATGATGATGCGAGGCGTGGAAAAGCAGAACTCCGTTGCCACCACAAGCGCCATGCTCGGGGTCTTCCGCGATGACGTGAAAACCCGCGGCGAATTCCTCCACCTCATTGAAAGCGACCTCAGTTGATGGGACGGCTCGACGGCAAAGTGGCAATTGTGACAGGGGGGAGTAAAGGGATTGGCCGGGGCATTGGTGTTGCCCTTGCCAGAGAGGGCGCAAGGGTGGTCCTCGCCGCACGGCACAAGGATGAGCTCCAGCGCACCGTGGACGAGATGCGGGAGCAGAAGCTGGAAGTGACAGGGATTCAGGCGGATGTGAGCCGGGAAGAGGATGTGCAGCGGCTCGTCGACGGCGCCGTGCAGGCCTACGGCCGGCTGGATATTCTGGTCAACAACGCAGGCGTGGGTTACCTCAAGCCGATCACAGAGCTCTCCGTGCAGGAGTTCGACACGATGTGGGGCACCAACGTGCGGGGAGTGTTTCTGATGACGAAGGCGGCTCTCCCTCACCTCCAGCGTGCCGGCGGGGGCGATGTCATACACATCGCCTCGCTCGCCGGCAAGAACATCATGAAGAACGGCTCAGGATACTGCGCCACGAAGTGGGCGCTGAGGGGGTTTGCGGGCTCGATGATGCTGGACGTACGGGAGCACAATATCCGGACCATCACCATCTGCCCGGGCTCGGTCGAGACGTCGTTCACGAAGACAGCAAAGAAGGGCCCGAACATCCCCCGCCCCGAGGACGTCGGTCCTGCG
>JADLEA010000071.1 GCA_020846365.1 Bacteroidota bacterium | reverse complement strand
GGTGAAATCCATTTCGGCATACAAGGAAGAAGATACCGTCGTCCCGCGCGCTCATCTTCCCCAGCTGGTGAAAGGTGTCAAGGAGATTTGTGCCCGGTATGGGCTGACGTCCATATGCTACGGTCATGCGGGCGACGGCAACGTCCATGTCAACATTCTGAAGAACACGCTGGATGAAGAGACCTGGGACCGGGTCATTGATCCCGCCATCAGAGAGATTTTCACTCTGACGGTGAGTCTGGGAGGAACCATCTCAGCCGAACATGGCATCGGCTACACGCAACGGGCCTTTCTGCCGATCGCGCTCAACCCGGTGGAACTCCGCCTGATGCGTGAGATCAAACGTGTGTTCGATCCGAAGGGAATCCTGAATCCCGGCAAAGTCTTCCCGGACGGCTTCGCCTGAAGCCCTGTGTGCGCCGGTTGCATCTCCGTTTCTTTCCTTTATATTAGACGCTATGGACCGCACCCTCATTGACCGCATCGTCCGCGAAGTCATTGCACAGAAACTCGGTGTACCCTCCTCATCCCACACCTGCAAAGACGGCACGTGCACAGACGGGCTCTGTGTCATCCACAACAAAGATGGCGTCAGGTGCATCGTCGAGCAAGGCGCTTCACGCATCACCTCGGGAGCCGGCATAGATCAGGCGGGCGGGGTTGAACCCGACCTTGCCCGGATGATCGACCACACCATGCTCAAGGCGGACGCGACTCCGAAAGAAATCGAACAGCTCTGTGCGGAGGCGAGGAAGTACGGTTTCGCGAGCGTTTGCGTGAACGGCTGCTACGTCCCGCTCTGCTCCCGCCTGCTCAAGGGATCGCCCGTGAAGGTCTGCACGGTCATCGGCTTCCCGCTCGGAGCAACCTCCAGCCCGGCAAAGGCCAGCGAAACCGAGTCCGCGATCAAGGACGGCGCGGAAGAAGTGGACATGGTGACCAATGTGGGCATGCTCAAGGGGGGTGACTACGAGTATGTTGAACGAGACATCCATGCGGTCGTCACCGTTGCGAGACGTCATAAGGTGCTGACGAAGGTGATTCTCGAGACCGGCCTGTTGACCGATGAAGAGAAGATCAAGGCATGCGTTCTGGCCCGCCGGGCAGGCGCGGATTTCGTCAAGACCTCGACAGGGTTCGGGAAAGGAGGGGCAACGGCGGGGGACATCGCCCTGATGCGGCGCGTCGTCGGATCTGCCATGGGCGTCAAAGCATCCGGCGGAGTGCGAAGCCGGGAAGATGCCCTTGCAATGGTGGCGAGCGGCGCGGACCGCATAGGCGCAAGCGCCAGCGTCAAGATCGTCAGCGGAGAATCAGGCGCGGCCGCCCGATCGTACTGATGTTCAGCTAGGGAGAACTCCGATGCGACCGTTCAGGTCTTTGCCCGTCGTGGGAGTAGTCCTACTCGCAGGCTGCAGTACAGCACCCCCTGTCCCGGAATCGACGTCGCCACCCGATACTTCCGCCGCCGCCCTTGCTCCACCCCAGCCGGTTGAGTTTGTCACGCGCACAGACACCGTGGACGTACTCGCCATCGAGGGATTACAGGCACCCGACTCCACGACAACCACCGGTGAAGAACGGTACGCCGTGCAGATCGGCGCCTTCAAAGCGCCCGAGAACGCAAGCCAGGCACAGAATCTGGCGCGGGCGCGGTATCAGATTCCTGTCCTGAATGAGTTCACACCCAAGCTGGCCTTGTACCAGATCCGGATCGGCTCGTTCGCCAGCCGGGAGGAAGCGCGGGCGTTCCTGCTGCGCATGCAGTCCGAACACCCCGAAGACTACAAGGATTCATGGATCGTACAATGGCAGAGGTAGAAATGCGCACGCACGTTCGCACACGTTCACTCCCGGCAAGTTCAGATTCCAATGTGCTGATTGCCGCCCTCTTCTCGGCACTCGCCCTCTTCTTCATCTCAGGTTGCGGGTCGACGAAAGCAGTGAAGGGGAGCGAAGGCAAAGCCACGCAGGACGATATCCGGGAATTCGAATCAACCTTCCAGCCATCCGACTATGATCCGGCAAAGACCCTGCCCACCGACCGGCATCCCAGGTTGGTCGACACGAGCAACGTGGCATCGGCGGACGACCTCGCAATACCGGCCAACCAGGAGACCATGCAGGGTTTTCGCGTTCAGGTGTTTTCCACGACGAACATCGATGTCGCGCGGGCCAGAAAAGCGGAGTTTGAAGCGGCATTCCCCGATGAGTGGTTTTACCTCGAGTACGAAGCTCCGACCTACAAGCTGCGAGCGGGGAATTTCAAGAACCGGTTCGAGGCAGATCGTTTTGCCCGCACGCTCACCGATCAGGGCTTCCCGGAAGCATGGGCCGTCCCGGAAAAGGTCTTCAAGGCACCTGGCAAACGCCCACCGGGCGAGCCGGAGCCCGGAGAGCTTCGATAGCTGTCCCCCTCAGTCCTTCCACGCCCGGTGCGGTTGATCCGGAGCGCCGCGTCATGGAAACTTCAGCAAGACTCCCTCTATGCTCCACCGCGCCCGAACCTTGACGGTGTCGGGGTAAACGACAAAGCGCTCTGAAGGGTGGAAGGGGTGCGGAAGACCGGGACTGTACTGGCCGTTTCCGTCTTCGTCACGATATGCCTGAATGGAGTACCTGCCTTCGAACAAGTCCCGGACGAGAAATGCCTTACCCTGCTTGAGCACCACCGACACTGATCGCGGTGGAACAAGGTCTACGCTCCTAGCCGTGATGACGACCGGACCCTTCCCTGCCGGATCCTCCACTTCCCCTTCAATGGTCCCGGTCGATCGGAGATCCAGTGTTCTGAAGCTGATCCTTACGGTGGAATCCCTGTAGCCGCGTCCCCTGCTGTCGACCAGTGAATCCAACTCTACAAGGATGGTGTACCATGCATAGGGCTGGAGCGGATCCCGGGGAGCAAAGAGGAGTTCCGCGGGGGTTCGAACAATGGCAGTAGCAGGCACCACCTTTCCCGTGCTGTCCAGCATCCGTATCGCGTTCATGGCCGGACCGAGGGATACCGGCTTCCCGAAGTCGATTTGAAATGGCGTGGTGAGCGGAATGCCCTGCGAGCTGTCGGCTACTCCTCTGACGCGGAGTTGGGGGCGTGTCGTATCGGGAATCCCTGTCCCGGGGAAGTCCGCAACGCCCTGCGCGGAATCCACGGGATTGCCCGCCCGGTCACGGACACCCAGAACGCGCAAACGGTACGTCGCCGAGCTGTCCAGAGGATCGAGCAGCTCTGCACCCAAGAGCGCTGTATTGGCCATCTCCGGATACAACGCACCTACCCGCACGGAATGCACCGAAAGCGTGTCGGTGACCGCAACGGCCGCGTTGCCTATCGTGAGCGTGTCCAGCGCTTCGCTGAACCGGAGGAGGAGGTGATACTGATCGGACGCGGTCACGCTGGAGAGAAACGGCGATGTGGTATCTTCTTTCGCAAGGCGGAACCAGAGTCCCGCTGCACGCGGAGCGTCCGGAGTGAGCTCGACATCCTGCTGCGTTACGCCGTACGCGTCAATCTCGCGGTCGTAGACGAAATCCCGGTACTCGTCGCGGACGGCAATCACCCGGTATGTCGAGAGCACGATATTCCGTATCCGGAATCCCCCATCCGCACCGGTCTGCATAACATAGTCGGGCCGGAGGTGCGTGGGATTCAGCGTGTCGGCGTCGACGCCACGGAGATTGTAAGCGAAGATGAGAACCCCACCCGGTTCATCATCCACCACCTTTCCCCGGATCTCTCCGGGATCGAGTGAATCCCCCGTGCTGAAGGCGAGCGTGAAACCCTGGGCCATCCGGTTCTGGGCGCGCAGGTCCACGACATCGGTTCCGACCGTCACGACGTACGTGGTGTTGCGCCTGAGTGTGTCGGAGAAGTTGATCCGCACGTCTGTGCTTCCCCAATCGAATTCAAGCGTCCCCACGTGAGGTGAAATGAAAATGGCCTCTTCTACCGAGCGACGGTCGACATACTCGCTGAATTCCAGCTCGATGAACTGCGTGGAAACGTGGAGTGCGTTGGTGTCGGGAACAGTGCGTATGATCGCAGGAGGAATGGAGTCAGGCGGTCCGCCGGGAGGTTGAACCTGTCCGGCGCAGCCCGCCATGAAGAGCGTCGCAATCCAAGGGAATATCATGGAAAACGGGCGCTTTCGGAGAGCGGGAACTTTGTTCATATACTGCTCGTTGTGTCCAGTAGAGACAGTCAGAAGTATCGGCGACACAATACGTGACCGGCGTGTATGCCCGGGGTGTTCAGGAGTCACGTGCTGTTGGACGTGCAGAGCCGTTGGTGGAAGGTGGCGGTAACGGCTGACCCTGCGACACCCCGGCATTCTTTCCAGGGCCTCACCCTCCGGTGGGGCCTTTTGCTTCTCTCCATTGCCGCGCCCTCTCATGCCGGTACCGGCGCACATTCCGGACGTGCTCATCGTACGTTGATGCAAACCAGTGTCCTCTCCTCCCGTTCGCGACAAAGAACAGATACGTATGTTCAGCGGGGTAGAGAGAAGCCAATAGCGATGCTTTTCCGGGATTGTTGACCGGGCCGGGCGGCAGGCCGGCATACCTATAGGTATTGTACGGGTTCTCAATCCGCAGATCCGAGTAGAGCACGCGCCTCGGGCGGTCTCCAAAGAGATACTGAATCGTCGGATCCGCTTCCAACCTCATCCCGATTCGAAGCCGGTTGCGGTACACACCTGCGATCACCGGCCGTTCTCCGTCCAAGATCGCCTCACCCTCGACGATCGACGCAAACGTTACGGCCTGGTGCATGCTCCATCCGAGTTCCTGCGCCCGTTGCACGAGCGAGTCTGAAAAGAATGCCTTGAATTCCCGCACCTGCATCTCCACCAGATCCTTCTCATCCATCCCCCACCGGAGGGAATAGGTCTCAGGCAAGAGGTATCCTTCCAGCGAGGGGGCATCGATACCGAATTCTTGCGCGACGGCCGGGTCGTTCACCAGGAGCATGTATCGTGCGGAGTCTATTCCGATGGCGCGGGAGAAGATTCGCGCCTGAAGCCGGGGACGGGATCCCTCGGGAACGGTCACCCGGACTAGCTCATTCCCTTCCCCGTCACGCAGGGTGAAAAAGATCTCTGTGTTCGATACACCGCTCGTGAACCGATACTTGCCAACCTGCATCCGTTCCGTGCCGCCGAGAACCCTGCCGACCAGTTTGAACATCCAGCGGTTTCGGATGATCCCTTTCTGCTCCAGCGAGTCCACGATTTGGGCGAACGACGCCCCCCGCCGTACAAAGAACTCCTTCTGGTCCTCTCCCCCAAAATCGTTCCCGCCGTAGAAGATCACGTAGCCCGACACAAGGAATGAGACAAGGATCACCCCTCCGACGGCGAGAAGCATCCGGCGGGGGGCCGCGACGGGTACGGAAGGCGAGAGGGGATTCATGGAATCAGAGCAGCTCCAGCGCGGCCACGGCCGGCAGCGAGAGGGGGGAACGAATACCCTGACTGAGTTTCATCCAGCCCACGTAGGCGATCATCGCTCCATTGTCCATGCAATACTCAAGGGGCGGGGTGAAGAGCCGGAACCCGTGTTTCTTGCACTCGTCTTCGAGCCGGGAGCGCAGGCGGTGGTTGGCCGAGACACCTCCGGCGACGCTTATTTCTTCGACATGGGCCTGCCGGGCGGCACGGATGGTCTTCTCGACGAGCACATCCACCACCGCCTCCTGAAAGCTCGCACAAAGGTCGGCCATCCCCCGCTCCGTGGACGGCAGTCCATTGTCCCGGACGTGGTACAGCACCGCGGTCTTCACCCCGCTGAAGCTGAAGTCGAAGGAATGGTCTTCCAGAAACGAGCGCGGAAACCTGATGGCCTCAGGGTTCCCTTGTCTGGCCATGGAGTCAATGACCGGTCCGCCTGGATATCCCAGCTTCAGCATTTTTGCGACTTTGTCAAATGCCTCTCCGGCGGCGTCATCCCGCGTTTCGCCGAGCACCCGATGGCTGAATCGTTCGGTCACGTGAACCAGCATTGTGTGTCCGCCGGAAACAATGAGGGCGATGAACGGAAAACCGTGCGCCGGCTGACGGAGCAGGTTTGAATACAGGTGGCCTTCCATGTGGTTGATACCCACGAAAGGGATCCCGAGGCCATACGCCATTGCTTTGCCGAAATTCAAGCCAACCAGGAGAGCTCCAATGAGTCCGGGACCGTAGGTGGCGGCAATGCCGTCCAGATCTTCGCGGGAACACTTCGCGCGGTCCAATGCCTCCCCCACCACTTCAAGGATCAGCCG
>JADLEA010000070.1 GCA_020846365.1 Bacteroidota bacterium | reverse complement strand
TGTCCGGTGTTGTCAATATCGTCACGCGCACAGGCACGGACGATCACCGGTTCTCCGTGCGCGGGGACCATGACCATCTCTTCGGGGGAACCCAGAACAGCAAATCCACCGAGTTCGAGTTTTCCGGCTCCGGGCCCATCGTCGGCTCGCGTCTCTACTACCTGGCGGCCCTCCAGGGGCTCTCTACCGGCACGCGCTGGTGGCAGGATTTCCAGCACGCGGTCGGCGACCCGGTGGAAAAGACCGTCAACGGCTTTGCGAAGCTGGACTACCTCTTCACTCCCACGCTCCGATTGAGCACCCAGGCCCTGGTTTCCGATCATGTCTGGCACGACTACGAGTTCCCGTGGCGGTTCAACCTGGACGGTCTGCCGCCGCAACACAAGACCTCGTACCGCCTGGCCCTGATGCTCTCACATTCGGTGTCCGACCTCTTCTTTTACACTGCGAGCATCAGCCGGTACCATCTGCGCTCCCGGTTGGGTGAAGGGGAGAAGGAGGGGTTGACTCCGAACGACCCGTACCAGTACGATTTCTACCTGCAGTATATCGTGGACGGCCGGCGGACCTGGTGGAACCGGTCGACGCAGGAGACGTACACGGGGCGCTTCGACGGAACGTTCAAGGTGAACAAGGATCATCTGATCAAGTTCGGAGGTGAGCTCAACCTGTATCACCTCACGACGGACCTTGTCAAGTACGAGCCGCGCAAGACGTACTTCGGCAAGCCCCTCGTCAACGAACCCCAGTTGAATTTCAGCTCCGCGTTTTCGTACAGGCCGAGGTCGGGATCGCTGTACATCCAATCGAAGACCGATGTTCCCCAGGAGGGTGTACTGTTGAATGCCGGTCTCCGGTACGACTTTCTGGCGCCGACGGCTGAGCGGCCGAACATCGAGGCCATTCCGTTATCGGACACCGCCTATAGCTTCACCGTGGCGGGGTCGGTCCCGGCGTCATACAAACACCAGATCAGCCCGCGCTTCGGCGCCGCGATGCAGATTGCCGAGCGGGCCTACCTCTTCATCAACCTCGGGTGGTATTTTCAGTTCCCGCTCTTCGAGTATCTGTACTCTGGCCTGGACCGGGTGGCGCTCGCCCGGGGGATCAGCGCAATCACCGGAAACCCCGATCTGGAGCCGGAGCGGACCAAAGTGTGGGAGCTCTCCCTCAAGTACACCCTTCCCTTCGACGTGGTCGCGAGCGTGACCTACTTCCGCAAGGAGAGCACGAACCTGATCGACACCAAGACGTTCATCCCCGGCGACTCAAAGCTTGCGGGCAACTTCGGCTTCGCAGAGTACGTGAACAATCCCTACGGCCTCACGTCGGGCCTGGAAGTGTTGTTCATGCGTGAGCGCGGAAGCTGGCTGAACGGCGAGGTGTCTTATACGTACATGACCGCCGAAGGGGTCAGCGGCAGCTCATCAGATGGATTCTACATCGCGCAATACGGCCTGCCCCCGGGCCAGCGAGTGTACCCGCTCAGCTGGGATCAACGGCACACGTTCAAGGCCATGCTGGTGTTCACGCCGGGGGGAGGTCTGACCGTCACATCAGTGGCCGAGTGGCATTCAGGACGGCCGTACACGTACTATCCCACCAGCACCGGGTTTGAGCGGATCGAAGGCGGTCGCTTCCTGCAGAACAACGCGAACATGCCGGACTACGGCAATATCGACGTCCGTGCCGAGCAGGTTTTCCGGCCATCCTGGTGGCCGGATGCTTCCCTGACGTTGTACGTGGATTGCCGCAATGTGCTGAACGAAGCGAATGTGCGGTGGATGGATTCGAATGGAATCATCGGCGGCGAGCTGCGCGATCCGTCCGGGTATTTCACAGGCCGGCGGACGAGCCTCGGCGCCAGGGTGGAGTTCTGACATGCGCCGGCACATAATACGTTGGCTTGCTATCGCGACCGCGGCCATCGGTGCGTACGGCTGCGATGAATCTCTCCCTCCCCGCACGGAACCCGAGGTCGTCCTCGTGCCAACAATGTCCATCACCGGCCCGGCCGTGGTCGTGAGGTTCAATGAGGCCTGGACGGGGGGGAACATCATGCTGGGGATGAAGAACGTCCATGATGAGGTGCTCTCCGACAAGGCCGATGTGACGGCGACCGTGACCATGTACTTGAGGGAGAACCCGTCGGCAAGCCGGACCCTGACGTACAAATACAGCGATATTGTCACCCCGGGCCTTGTCGTCGGCAACACGCTGACCATCCGGGTGGGGCAATCGATTGAACTCATGCAGCCATGGAACCATCGGACTGCCGCTGGTGCGGCATTCTGGATGAGTGGGATCAAGTTCAATCAGCGGGCCGACAGCAAAGGCAATCCCTATTGGGAGTCGGATTCGGTTCATCTCGTCGTCAATGCCAGTTTGAAAGTGTTCGAGCGCGTCCAGGCCGTGAAGCTCCCGGCGCGGGAGTTCACGATCACCTCTGAGCTGTACGAGTCGACCGTCCCGTAGACCCGTTTTGAATCGGGTGAAGTCCAGTGAACCATGTGCTTCGCCGGCATGGAACCCCGAACCGGCGGCCTCACCTGTGCTCCGGCGCCTCCATCAATCTGGGTTCGTCTGCCCTGTTCTTTCCTGACGCAGTTGCCTCTGAATTAACGCGCTCCGGCCGTCCTCGAAGTTCAAGCAACAGCCAGAATACCTCCGGATGGACAAACGGTCCAATAGCCGGACACACGTGGAAGTGGCCGGCCTAACGCTCTATATTATCACAGTTTAGTGAGATTCGCTTGAAGTATCAGATACTCGATATCGAGCTCCACGAAATGGCGAGAGAGTTCCGTCGGTTTTGCGCTTGCACGGCCCGTCCGGTAGTGGTCGGGTTTCGGGGCCGATGAACGACCCCGGGGTAAAATACAGTGTCATCGTGCCCGCGCTCAATGAAGAGAAGCTCCTCGGGAGCATGCTGGCCCAGTTCAATCAGGACCTTGTGGCACGGCATGGCATTGAGGTCATCGTGAGTGACGGCGGGAGCACAGACCGGACACTTGAGATCGCTGAGGCGGGTGCCCATCGTGTGGTGAAGAACGAGCCATATGTGAAGCAGACGATTTCCATGGGGAGGAACGCAGGGACGTCGGTGGCAAGGGGTGAGGTGTTCGTCTTTCTCAACGCCGACACACGAATCCAGGATCCCGAATTCTTTTTCAGCAGGATCGGGGAAGCACTCGCCGATCCTGCGATTGTCGCCGTCACGGCAAGCGTGGCAGTGTATCCCGAAGAGGAGCGCAGGATCGATCGTTGGTACCACGGGTTCTACAACTGGTTTTTCTACATGATGAACCGTGTGGGGATGGGGATGGGGCGGGGAGAATGCCATGTGATCCGGCGGGAGTCCTTCGAGAATGTGCACGGCTATGCGAGCAGGATCGTGGCCGGGGAGGATTACGAGCTCTTCCGACGGCTTGAACGGCGCGGCCGCATCAGCTTCGTCCGGGAACTTCTGGTGTTCGAGTCCCCCCGCCGTTACAGAAAATACGGCTATGCATACGTCACCGCATCCTGGTTCCTCAACTTCCTCGCGATTTTTTTCCTCCGAAGGTCTATTATGGACGAATGGAAGCCCGTTCGTTGAAGGTTTGACTTTAAGAGGGAAAATGGATAACATAATCCGAAGAATTGTCACTTTTGGGCGAAAAGGGAGCACGGGCATGAGGAAAAGGTTCTCGCTACTGACGATGTCTGCGCTGGTCATCCTCAGTTTGGTGGCCGGAGCGCAGCTCAATCGCTTGTTTTCGGGGGACAGCGTACTGCCCCAGGTGAACAAGTTCTCCGACGTCCTCAGCATTACCCACAAGTTCTATGTTGATGATGTCGACACGCAAAAGCTGACCGAAGCTGCCATCGGGGGCTTGCTCGGCGAGCTCGATCCGCATTCCGTGTACATCACCGCTTCCGCCATGCCGAAGGTCACCGAGGAGTTCCAGGGGAGTTTCGAAGGCATCGGCATCGAATACCAGGTGTTGAATGACACCTTGCTCGTCGTGGCCCCCATTGTGGGAGGCCCGAGCGAAGCGTTGGGGATCCTTTCCGGGGATAAGATCGTACGCATTAACGACTCCTCCGCCGTCGGCATCACGCAAGAAGGAGTGCAGAAGAAACTGCGGGGCCCGAAAGGAACGAAGGTCAAGGTGACCATCGACCGCTCGGGGATGAAAGAGCTCCTGGAATTCGAAATCACGCGGGACAAGATACCCATCTACACCGTCGATGCTTCCTTCATGGTCACGCCGGAGGTCGGCTACGTCAACGTGAACCGGTTTGCTGCCAACACCCATACGGAATTCATGGAGGCGATCTCCAAACTGCACGATGCCGGGATGAAGCGCCTCATCCTTGACCTCCGGACGAATGCGGGAGGGTACCTGGAGCAGGCGTACCGCATGGTGGACGAGCTCCTCCCCAAGGGGAAGAAAATCGTTTACACGAAGGGCAGGCGATCGGAATTTGACGATGAGTTCGTCTCTTCGGGGGCCGGGAAGTATCAGGATCTGACCCTGGTCATCCTGATAAACAATGGCTCCGCTTCAGCCAGCGAGATTGTGGCGGGTGCGATTCAGGATTGGGACCGCGGGCTCATTGTCGGCGAAACGTCATTCGGCAAGGGGCTGGTGCAACGGCAATTTGAGCTCAAGGACGGGTCGGCATTCCGGTTGACCACGGCCCGGTATTACACTCCCAGCGGGCGCCTCATTCAGCGCCCGTACGACACGGACAAGGCGAAGTACCAGCGGGAGGCTTTTGAGCGGCAGGAAGAGGAAGGGGAGAACCTGACGCACGAGGCGGAGAAAGACTCCGCACGCCCGAAGTTCAAGACCATGGGCGGCCGGATTGTCTACGGCGGCGGAGGCATCACGCCGGACTACATCGTCAAATCGGACCGCTTGAACAACTACACCGTGCAACTCCGCGGGAAGCAGGTATTCCTGCAAACGGCGGATAGGATCCTGGACCGGCAGGGCAGCACGCTCAGGTCGACCTATGGCAAAGACGTAGACCGGTTCGTGCGCGAGTTCCAGGTCACGGATGCCATGGTAGGCGAGATCCAGGAGGTCGCGAATGCCAAGGGCGTCGCTCCGAACAAGGAGCAACTCCGGGAAGACCTCCGGTTCATCAAGGCCTACACGAAGGCATACGTTGCCCGCAGTCTCTGGGGTAACGAGGGGTATGCGCGGGTAATGCTGGAGGAGGATACGCAATTCGCAAAGGCCGTGGCACTTGTACCCGAAGCGGAGAAGATCGCAAAAACTTTCACGAGCCTGAAGTAGTGAAGCTACCGGCACGGCGGGGAGGAGCACTCCTCCCCGTTCTCTTTCTGCTGTTCGTTCTGCCCGTCATCGTACTCGCCCAGGCGAGCACTACGCCCCCCTCACGCGTCATGGTGGAGGGGGAGGACCTGGTGTACAATGTCCGCTACACCTTCATTGACCTCGGCCAGGTCCGGATCCGCAATTACGGCAGGCAACGGGACGTCACCTTCCACGCCTACAAAACGTTCGCCAACATCGATTCCTACAAAGGCGTTCCGTTCGTGGATTTGCACGCAACGTTTGAGAGCCTCATCGACTCCTCGTCCTTCTCGCGCGCCTTCACCGGCAAAGTGAAGCAGGACGACATGTGGGATTTTGCGCGATACCATTTCGAGTACGACAAGGGACTGGTGATCATGGACAAGGGTCACCGGGACACCGTCGTGGCTGAGCGCGAGACGCTGAGCGTGAAGGGCCCGCAACAGGACGGACTGTCGCTCTTCTTCTTCGCGCGTGAACACCTCTATGACCGGAAGACGGTCCACATTCCCGCGGTCGTGACAGAGAAGGCGGTGAATGCCTACATCACCTTTTCCGGCGAGCGCGATGAGGTGGAGGTGGTGGGCATCGAGTACCCCGTGGACGTCATCCGGTTTGACGGGAATCTTGATTTCACCGGCATCTTCGGCTTGAGCGGGGAGTTTGAGGGGTGGTTTTCGAACGACGAAGCCCGCATTCCGATTCTTGCGAAGATGAAAGTCTTGATCGGCAGCGTCACGATTGAGCTGATGTCATGGAAGCGGCAGGGCTGGGTGCCGCCCAGGGGTCAGGGATAGCGCATGCACATCATCGCACATCACGGGGTCCGGCCGACCATTCATCCCACCGCCTTCGTCGCCACCGGCGCGTGCATCATCGGCGCCGTCGAGGTGGGTGAGGAGTGCGGTATCTGGTTCAACGCGGTCCTGAGGGGGGACATCAATCATATACGGATCGGCCGGAGGACAAACATCCAGGACGGCACGATCATCCATGTGACCCATGAGTACCCCGTCGAGATTGCCGACGAGGCGACGGTCGGGCATCAGGCCATGCTGCATGGCTGCACCATCGGCTACCGCGCTCTCATCGGGATGAACGCGGTGATACTGGACAACGCCCGGATCGGACCGTACGCGCTGGTGGCTGCCGGCTCCGTGGTACGCGAGAACGTCGAGGTGCCCGAAGGGATGCTCGTGGCCGGCGTGCCCGCCAGGGTCGTTCGACCTCTCACGCCCGAAGAGCGGAAAGGTCTCGAGGAATCGGCGGAACACTATGTGCAGTATGCCAGGAGCTACGGGCCCGTATGAAGTTGACCTTCTGGGGAACTCGCGGTTCACTTCCGTCGCCGGGCCGGGACACGGTCCGTTACGGCGGAAACACCCCGTGCGTGGAAGTCCGTCTCGCCAACAACAACCTGATCATCTTTGATGCCGGGACGGGCTTGCGGGGGTTGGGTGACGCGATTACGGCGGCGGGCGGCTCGCTGAAGGCGTACCTGGCCATCAGCCATCCTCACTGGGACCACATCCAGGGCTTCCCCTTCTTCAAGCCCGCGTTCATTCCGGGAAACGAGCTCACCATCATTGGCGCGCAAACGCGCAACATCACGCTGCGGCAGATGATTGCATCGCAGATGGATCAGATCTACTTTCCGGTGCAGCTGAACGAGCTCAAGGCGAAGATCCGCTTCCTGCCCGTGCGTGAAGAGACGGTCCCCGTGTTCGAGGGGTTGCTCAGCACGATGTTCGTGTATCATCCCACCTATGCGCTGGGATTCCGGCTCACGGTGGGGAACAGGTCGATCGTGTACATCACCGACAACGAGCCCTTTGACCGCGAGAGCGCGAAGCTGCTGAAGAACGTCGACAAGAACATCGTGGATCTCTATCTGCAACAGAAAGGAGATCCGAATCAGCGGGTATTCGATTTCGCACGCGGCGCGGACATCCTGATTCACGATGCCACGTTTACGCCCGAGGAGTACGTCAACCATGTGGGCTGGGGGCATTCGGATTACCTCTTCGCCCTCAAGGTGGCATCGGAGGCGCAGGTGAAGAAGCTTGTGCTGTTCCACCACGACCAGTCGCGCAGCGACGGTGCCATTGACGAGATCCTCCGCACCTGCCGGCATGAAATCAAGCTGCGCGGGCACCGGTTTGACTGCGTCGCAGCGGCGGAAGGGATGGAATTGGGCTGGTGAGGAGCCGGGAAACTTGACAATCACCCGATTCGTGGCTATCATCCACCAGATGAGGTGCACATGTCGTTCACGCTAAAACCGTCCGACATCAAGAAACTCGAGAAGACCTTCGGCGTCCAGGCACGCAGCATGGGCGACAACGTGCGGTTTGAGTTGGCCGCAAAGGATGAAAGCCGGAAGCTCGCGCTGGAAGTGTACTCGCAGATCCAGATCGGCCATCAGAAGGGAACGCTGATCTCCGTGTACACGGGGAACGCGCACCTGCAACTGCACTTCTGTTCGGGCTATGTAGTGAGTGAGTTTCTGGGAGAAGTGACGTTCGTGGCCGAGCAGAACGGGAAGCTCTCGGGACTTATCGTGGAACGCGAGGGCGGGTGTTCGTTGTTTGCCAATGTGGACCGATCGCTGGTATCGGGTGACTTTACGAAACTGGGCCCTGAAGTCATGCTGTCGGGAATAGCGCTTTCGCTCACGGACGGCATTCTGGAGTCGCCAAAGAAAGCTCCGCAACGCAGAACCGGTCGGGTACAGAGGAGGAGCAAGACGTCGCGCGCATGATCACCCTCCAGGTGCTGAATGCCCATGGCCGCCGCAGGGCACCGCGAACGGTGCTGATGCGGGCGGCGCGTGCGGCACTCCGTGGAGAAGGCGTACGGAATGCGTCCATCGGCATCGTCTGCCTGAACAATCGTCAGTGCCGGCAGCTGAACAGGAAGCACTTGGGGCATGACTACGCAACAGACGTGCTCAGTTTCCCGTTCGAAGACACTCCGGTGCTGGAAGGAGAAGTCTACGTCAACCTGGACCGGGCACGGGAACAGGCCCGGGACTACGGTGTCAGTCCGCTGCACGAACTCGCCCGCCTCGTCATTCACGGAACACTCCACCTTGCCGGGTTCGACGACCGCACGCCGGCACGCGCGGCCCGCATGCATGCGCGGGAAAACCGGTACCTGGCCAGGATGTTCACCCGGCACGGAGAAATCAGAATCTGATGAAACACCGCGTTGTTGAAATCCTTGTCTTCCTGATGTCGGAATTGAGGGAGGACAAACAGCTGCACGAAATCGACATTGCTCCTTTGCGCGACAGGGGATATACCCCCTCCGAGATCAGCGCGGCCTTCAGCTGGCTGTACGAGAATCTCGGGTCGGGACACACGGAGGCGCAGTCCACCTCCCGCGCAGGAAAAGGATCACGGCGTATTCTGCACGAAGCGGAGCGCATGTTGTTCTCGATCGATGCCCAGGGCTATCTGATTCAGCTGGCGGAACTGGGACTGCTCGATGAACGTGATATGGAGGCGGTGATCGAGCGGGCCCTCGGTTCCGGATATGCCGGGCTGTCCCTGCAGGAGGTGCGCGAGGTCGTAGCCCTCGTCCTTTCCTCCCGCGAACGGCCGGGCGGCGGAGCCGGGCATTCGATGTTGAACAATGAGGATACGATACACTGATGGCGGCAAAGAAAAGAACACAATCGTCAGAACAACCGGCACCGCAGCAAGATCTCAAACCTATACGCAAGAAACGTTCCACCCGGACCCCGGCAGCATTGTCGGATGACGGGAACGGAAGGGCCCTGATTGTCGTGGAGTCTCCGGCGAAAGCCAAGACCATCAACAAGTACCTCGGGCGCATGTATCACGTCGAGCCTTCCGTGGGCCATATCAAAAACCTCCCCAAGAGCCGCATCGGGATCAACGTGGATGCGGGTTTCGCGCCGGAATACGAGACCATCAAAGGGAAGGACGAGGTCATCGCGCGGTTGAAACAGCACGCCGCGAAGGCACCGGCGGTGTATATCGCGACCGACCCTGACCGCGAAGGAGAGGCGATTGCCTGGCATATCGCACGGGAAGTGGAGGGCGCGAACCCGAACATCTTCCGCGTCCTGTTTCACGAGATCACCGAACGCGGGATCGCCGAAGCCATGGAACGGCCGTCCCGGATCGACGAGCACCTCGTCAACTCCCAGCAAGCCCGGCGGGCAATGGACCGCCTCGTCGGTTACAAGGTGTCCCCGTTCGTCTGGAAAACCGTCTTCTACGGCCTTTCCGCCGGCCGCGTGCAATCGGTCGCCGTCCGGCTGATTTGCGAACGCGAAGTAGCCATCGCATCCTTCCTCCCCCAGGAATACTGGTCCATCATCGGCGAGTTCAAGACCGCGACCGGCGACCCGTTCCTTGCCAAGCTGTTCAAGGTCGACGGCAGCGATCCGGTCATCGGAGATGCCACGACTGCCGAAGGGTACGTGCGCACGATCCGCGATCAGCAGTTCGCCATCGCCGACATCCAGAAGAAACCTGTCAAGCGGAACCCGCCTCCGCCGTTCATCACCAGCACGCTGCAACAGGAGGCGGCGCGCCGGCTCCGGTTCCCGGCCAAACGCACCATGATGATGGCCCAGAGACTCTATGA
>JADLEA010000069.1 GCA_020846365.1 Bacteroidota bacterium | reverse complement strand
TCATCCGGTAACAGAACTCGGTCAGGTGTTCGCCCTCGGGGATAGCGAACGTCGGATCCCCGTGCATCATGAGAAAGTACCTGTCGCCGCTTCGCTCGCGCACGAGATCGATCAGACGCAGGGCTTCTTCAAGGGTGTCCGGGTTCGGATGGAGAAAGATGGCGTCGTGATCGAACCTCTCTGCGGTCCGCAGGTACACGTCCGCCATGTCTTTCCGGTGTAACTCCCGCTCGCGCTCCTCCATTTGATCCCATTGCGCATACGATCGGTGGAGAGGATGCACCTTTCCAAACGCTTCCATCGTCAGGAAGAAGACGAGCTCGAAGTGGGGAACGCGACCTGCCGGAGGATGCCGTTCCAGCGCCGCTATGAATCGTTGCCGTGGGGTCATAGTGGGTTGTTGCCGTCCCGGCAGTCTCCGGTCACCGCGCAGAGCCACCATGCCCGCAAGTTCGGACCCACCGCAGGGATGTTCCCGCTGGCGGCCAGCGCGCATGCAGTTCGCTGAGGCAAAGTGTTCATCTCTGGTAGAGAGCGTATACGGTGAGGAGCCAGGGAAGAATGCTTGCATACCAGGCGACCTGAGACCTCTGAATCCAGCGGTACTTCTCCGATGCGATCTCCGCAGTGCGATGCGTCTGGCGGATCAGATCATCCAGGTAGTCCTCATGGGAAACGGTTTTCACCGTTTCCGCGTATGCCTCCATCGATTGTTTTGCGATGCTGCCGAAGAAGATGATGGATTTGCTCGCGCGTGAAGTCCGCGGAGTGGAGCTCAGGGTGAGAAATAGAAGTCCCAGCAACAGACCTGCCGCCGATAGGGCCGCGAGGAGGATCACCCAGAATGAATGACTGGCCGGCCCGGTCACCAGGGCTGCCAGGACCGCCAGCATGGTCGTGTTGATCCCTATGTATGTTGCCACCTTGGTGTCTGCTGCCACACTGTTCTTCAACTGGCGTTCGAAAGCCTGTTCCATCATTGAAATGCGGCGCTCAATCTGCATGAAAGAAACCTCCGTTGTTGTTGGTCCACGCCAGAGCAAAAGATAGTGAGAAATCCCCCGGGACGCCAATCTCAGAGTCTCTCGGGGGGGCAAGCATGATGGCGTGTGGTTGCGGGTAGCCAACTGCACTCTGGCAGCCCGGGCTCCGGTCAGTTTCCGTTTTGAATCGGCGTTTTGCGGTGTCCGAAGGGGCTTTCGCGAAGGCACGAACCTTGCGGGTCGGTTCGGTCTAGCCAATTCTCTATGACGACAGCAGCTCACTGCTCGCTGTACCATATAACAACAACACGAGGATCACCATGAGAATTCTACCTGTTGTGGCATTCCTCCTGCTTGTGGTGTTGGTGAGTGCGGGATGGGCGCAGGACACGCCGCCGTTCCAATCCGGGCGGACTATGCCATTCGTGGGGGGCTCCTTTTCTCTGGATGCGCGAACCGTGGAGATGCTTCCAGCGAGAGGTACGCTCTGGGCATCGCTGGCCGCTTTGCCGGCGGACGAAAGGGCGAACACTATCATGAGTGTCTCGCTTCCCGCCGGAAGTCCGGCACAGGCAAAAGCCCTTGCGGGAACTGCGGCAATGCATTGGAACGAGGGAGATTGCGATCTTGCTCTCAGAGATCTGGCCGGGCTTGCGTCTTTAATGGACATGCGGGGAGTTGAGGTAGGAATGCAGCAGAAGAACCCCGTCGCGCTGGCTCCGGACAACCTCCTCGCTGCGAACGTGCGCATCGGGACCGTGGATACTGCGAGACATGTCGGACTCGTCTGCGATTCCACGAACATGAAGCTCTTCGCCGTGACCTCCCAGGAGGGTGACGGGTCCGAAGGAGTCATCCGATTGTTCATGTCCACGAATGCCGGAGACTCCTGGTCTCAAACCCACGCCATCTATGCGGCCGGGGGTGCTCCGCAGGTCAGCATCACGCTGGTTCGCGGGTATCTCTATATGGGTTACTTCCTGGAAGGGTTCGCCGACGTCCGCGTCAGGCGATTCCTTGCGTCGACCGGAGCGCTTGTGCCGATGTCGAACGGGGAAGGTCTCGCGAATCCCTACGTCGCTGAGACCGGCGAAACGCTGGAAGAAGTCAAAATGGCATCCAACTATTTCAGCACATACAACAACCGCATTTACTGCGGCATCATTACTTCGGCACACAAGGCAAAATTCTTCTGGGCCATTCCCAGCTCGGACACGCTTTGGTATCCGACCGGCGACAGCACTGCCACCCCTGCGCGGGAAGGATTGTCCATGACCTACGCCTTCGGAACATCATCGCGAACGTATCTGTTTCGTTCCTATGTGGACACCGGTGATGGACTCTGCATCGATTCGATGGACGCCTTTACAGATAGCTTCAAACGCGTCTTGCGGATCACCGGAGCAAGGGACCTTACCTCCATCAGCGCCTACTACGATACGGTCGTGTGTACCTACAATGTATACAGGGGGACGACGAGTTATTGGGAATACAGGATCAGTTACAACCGCGGTGAAAACTGGAGCTACGGACGGCCCGTGGATACGCTCGAGACATCTGAGAGTCCGCTCGTGTGCCTGGACAAGGGGCAGGGGATGGGCATCTTCTATCGGTTCTATCTTCCCTCAACGCGGGAAGGGAGAATGATCACGCGGTCATACCAGGGCCCAGGTGCGTGGACCACAGCCGCGACAATTACCGACTACGTTCCCCACTACTGGCCCTCGGGTATTGCGGCCATGGGAAACCAGACATGGGGAGTTGCCTATATTACGTTTTACGAGCTGCCTGCACGCAATGCGGTCGTGTTCGCGAAGTACCAGTTTGTGCCATCAGACGTGGAAGATGCTCCTTCGGGAGTGCCGCAGAGGTTTGCCCTCTACCAGAATTTCCCCAACCCGTTCAACCCGAGTACGGAAATCCGGTATGATATACCTTCCACCGGGCAGGTGCGCGTAGCGGTGTTCGATATGCTGGGCCGGGAGGTGGCTGGCCTCTTTGACGGCAACCAGACCGCCGGACAGCACGCGGCGCGCTGGAATGCAGGCAATGCCGCTTCCGGCGTGTATCTCTGCCGCGTCGAGTGGGAAGGCAAGGCGCTTGTGCAACGTATGATGATGCTAAAGTAGCCGGCAAGCGGTGTTTCGGTGCCCAGGCAGGGGTCGCGCAGAGTCACGCGACCCCTGCTGTTTTTTGGGATATCCATGCAGTGTTGGGCCATTCAGATCTGGCATGCATCTTGAAGGCTTGACCCTCAGTTTTGCCGTGTGTATCCTGTACCAGAGACAGGAACTCTTTCGGACACGAACGCACCTGAAGTCGAAGATCATAACGCAAGGAAGGAACGGCACCGTGGAACCCCGGTTTGCATCCCGCATGGGCATTCTCAGAGCCTCGGACATACGCGAAATCCTCAAGGTGACACAGAATCCCGAGATCATTTCTTTTGCGGGCGGGCTTCCCGCACCGGAGCTATTTCCTGCATCCGCCATCGCGGAGCGCGCCGCCGAGGTGCTGGCCAGTCAAGGAACCGTCGCCCTGCAGTATTCTCCCACTGAGGGGTTCTTCGCACTCCGGCAGATCATCGCGGAGCGCATGAATACCATCTGGCACACACAGCTCATGCCGGAGGAAATTCTCGTGACGACGGGGTCGCAACAGGGGCTGGACTTGACCGGAAAGCTTTTCCTGGATGAAGGGGACGTTGTGCTCTGCGAGAGTCCCACCTACCTGGGCGCGATCATGGCATTCAACGTGTTCAAACCGCACTGGGTGGAAGTTGCCACGGATGATGAAGGGATGGAGCCGGAGGCGCTGGAGGACGCGTTGCGCACGCACGAGCGCATCAAACTCATCTACACGGTTCCCAACTTCCAGAATCCCACAGGCCGGACCTGGTCCGATCAACGCCGGGAGCGTCTTGTACAGCTTGCGGCAAAATACGAAGTCCCGGTTATAGAGGACAATCCGTATGGTGAGGTGTGTTTCGAAGGAACCCTCCCGAGGGCTATTCAGGCAATGGACTCGCGCGGGCTCGTGATCTGTCTCGGCACATTTTCGAAGATTTTTTGCCCGGGATTGCGCCTGGGCTGGGTGGCTGCCAACAGGCGTTACCTGGACAAGTACGTGATCTTAAAACAGGCCGGTGATCTCCACACCTCCACCGTGGATCAAATGATTGCCGCATCGTACATGAAGACACACGATCTGGAGAACGACATTCAGCACAAGCGCGATGTGTACCGGAAGCGGCGCGATGCCATGCTTTCGGCGCTGGAGGCGGAGATGCCCCGGGGAGTGAGCTTCACGAGGCCCAAGGGGGGACTGTTCCTCTGGGTGGAGTTGCCCACTTCGCTGGATGCACGCCAGCTCCTCATCCGTTCACTGGAGCAACATGTCGCATTCGTGCCGGGAGAAGCGTTCTTTCCGACAAGCGGCAGGAAGAACACGCTACGGCTGAACTACTCCAACATGCCGGAGGCACGCATCATTGAAGGTGTCCGCCGGCTGGCGGTGGCAGTGCGAAAGGAGTTGGAGGTGGGTCGGCCGGCACAAGCGCCGGTGAGTGTGTAACCCACGATTCACCACTGTGACGGGGTGTGACCTCACGATTCCCCCGTGATGTCCCGTCGAGCGCAACCCGCGAGTGGGAAGCGCGTAGGCAATCGTGCTTGACAACTATGATATTCCGTTGAGCGTAACCCGGGAGGGGGAAGTGCGTCGGAAATCGCGCTTGACAATGGGGGAGGTGGAGAGTATATTGAATGCAATCGTTTGCATTTCCACTCCATGACCTGCACCCTCAGCGATATCGCCCGCCAAACCGGATTCTCCGTCTCAACAGTCTCGCGTGTACTGCACGATAACTCCAATCGGTACAAAATCCGGGAAGAGACCAAAGAAGTCATACGAAGTGTCGCCACGGCTCTGGGCTACACGCCGAACAAAATTGCCCGGGGGCTCCGCCTCAATCGCACCCACCAGATGGGTATTATCGTGGCCGACCTCGCCAATCCGTTTTTTGCCACGATGGTGAAGAGCATCTCCAAGGAGGCCAGGAAGTCAGGATATAGCATCGTGGTCTGTGATTCCGACGAGAACACCCACCTCGAAGAAGAGTCGATCAAGACGCTGATGGAAAACCGCGTCGACGGTTTGCTCATTGCCGCGGTCGGCGTGGAGCGGGAGCATCTGGAAAGATTCCGAAGCGATGATGTTCCCTTTGTCTTTCTGGACCGTCTCTACGACGATATTTCCGACGATGCAGTAAGCGTGGACAATAGGAAAGGTGCCCGCGATGCGACGGAGCATCTCATCCAGAACGGCCATCGGCGCATAGCGATCCTGCAAGGCCTGCCCGGTACATACGCCAACACGGGGAGGGTGACAGGATTCCGGCAGGCCATGGCGGACGCCGGCATTGAGGTGCGCGACCAATACGTTGTGGGCGACGACTTTGGCACGCTCAACGGTTTTCTGGGAACCAAACACCTGTTGCGCATGGAAGACCCGCCAACGGCGATCTTTGCCGCAGGGTACCTGATCGCCCTTGGGGCGCTCGACGCGCTCCGCGAAGAGCATCTGGTGGTACCGAGGGACGTGGCGTTGGTTACCTTCGACGACCCCGGGTTCGCCCCCCATCTCTCGCCGCCGCTGACCGCAGTGGAGCAGCCTATCGAACAGATGGGAGAAATGGGCGTCAAGCTCCTGCTCCGCCGACTTCGCGACCCTTCTTCAGCTCCCCGTCGCATACTCCTCGAACCGCGCCTCATCGTCCGCGAGTCCGTCGCGCCTCTCGTCGTCCCGGCCTGACTCTCGCCCGACACCTTTCAGATAATCCGTACCCGGATGGTGTGTTCGACGTTGAGAAGATCCCGGAAGAGCGCGTCCTTGTAGTGTGCATCGACATCCGCAAGCACGTATCCAATAACCTCGTTGGTGCGCAGATACTGCGTGAGCACGTTCACGTTGTTCTTCGCGAAAATCCCGTTGATCTCGGACAACACACCCGGGACGTTCCGGTGGATATGGAGGAGCCGGTGTGAAGGAGCGCCGTCCGTGCGCGGCGCGATGATGCGCGGGAAATTGACGCTTGCCGCCGTCGACCCGGTGGTGACGTACTCCAGCAGTTTGCCCGAGACGAATTCGGCTATGTTCTCCTGTGCCTCTTCCGTGCTCCCTCCGATATGGGGCGTCAGCAGCACGTTCGGCAGTCCCTGCAGCGGTGATACGAACTGTTCGCTCTCGTTGTGGGGTTCAGAGGGGAACACATCCACCGCTGCGCCTCCAAGCTTTCCGGATCGGATAGCTGCCGCAAGGGCCTCAATATCCACAACATGCCCCCGACTCAAATTCAGCAAGCACGCCCCGGGTTTCATCTCATCCAGTTCTTTCTCGCCAATCAAGTGCGTGTTGGCCGTACTGCCGTCGACATGGATGGTCACGACATCTGCAATCCGGAGGATCTCCGGGAGCGATGCCACCCGCGTCGCGTTCCCTATCGAGAGCTTGTCCTGGATGTCAAAATAGTAGACATCCATGCCCATCGCTTCTGCAAGCGTGGACACCTGTGAGCCGATGTTGCCGAAGCCGACGATGCCAAGTTTCTTCCCACGGACCTCCCGGGACCGGTCCGCCGACTTCTCCCACATGCCGGCGTGGGCGCTGGTAATCTTTGGATAGACCTTCCGCACCAGGAACACGATCTCGGCGATGGCCAGCTCGGCAACGCTCCTGGTGTTGCTGTAGGGTGCGTTGAACACAGCCACGCCGTTCATGGAAGCCGCGTCAAGGTCAACCTGATTCGTTCCGATGCAATACGCGCCCACGGCCAGCAGATCAGGCGCGTGGCTGAGAACACGTGCCGTGACGTTGGTCCGCGAGCGGATGCCGAGCAGGTCAACCCCCTTCAGAGCCGCAATAAGATCGTCCTCGCCGAGGCCTCCCGGCAAGGCGGTGAGCGTATGACTCCCCCTCTCAAGAACCGCCTGAGCGCGAGGATGAATGTTCTCCAGCAGCAAAATGTTCATGCGTCTGTGGTCCTCCAAAGAAACCGGCAACTCAATCATAGGTGACAGTCATGAGCGGGCTATCCGGGATTCGACTCTGTCATCCCGATGGGCAGCAACAGCGCACCCGTGTCCGGATCCAGCACCAGCGTATGGGCCCCTGGCGGGAGTGTGAAGGTCAGCTGTTTCCCCGATCGAAGTGTGATCTCATGTTTCCCCCCCTCTTTCATATGCACGACCAGCAGACCACCACCAGCATACACGATTTCGCCCTTGCGGGCATAGACGTGTGCTCCCGCAGAGCGGAGGATATGCCGGAGCGGCTCGGTCCCGGTGTTCGGTATCGCCACGTACCAGGCGCGATGATTCCGGAATGTCTTGAATGCAATTGCGCCTTCACCTGTCTCGCGGAACCGGCCGCGGATCTCCGCATCAGGATCCCGCACCGAAAAGAGCGGAGCAACAACCTGCGTCCCGGTGACGGGACTCGAAGCAGAGTCAGAGGGGATGTTCAGGTCGATCTCCGGGGGCAGTTTTGAGGCCATTGGTGAGACGCGGATGCCGGTCAGCGCCGATATCGCCGTTGCCGAGAGCGACCTGCCGTTCGAGTACCCGGGGGCATAGAACCACACCAGCGTACGTCCGTCCCCCGCGACACGCCCGGTGATGTCCCGGCGCTGCTCGTCCGTGAGCAGATAGACATTGCCGAACACGACAACCTTGTACTGCGCTAGGTCTACGCGCGGAAGATCCTCCATATGCACTGGATCGAACACCACCCCGCTCTTAAACGCCGCTAGCGTGGCGTAATCGATCAAGACATTGCTGACGGGATCGCTGCCACGGAGGCTCGCCGTGTGGTAGAAACTCCGCGTGTCGTACACGAAGAGCACATCGGCATCGCTTCGATAGGGGATAGAGAGGCGATCATCCACCAGACGCTTCATTTTCCGGATCTCTTCGAGGATCACAGAGTGATCCCAGGTTCCTCTGCTTCCGCGGGCATTGTATTGAAATCCGTCCAGATCAACGCCTGCGACGCCGAAATCATAGTACCAGAGCCCCATGCCTTTCGTGGCGGAGAAGAGCACATTGCGGCGGACAGCAGCAATCCCGTTTGCCAGAATCTGGTCATAGTTTCCCGCCTGCGAATTCGGGATTGTCGGTTCCGCATCCATTTCGTCGAGCCAGAGTTTACCGTTGAGGCGGATGGTTGCGATCAGGCTCCGCGAACGGTAGGCTTCTCCCAGCTTGAGCGCTTCCGGTTCATAGGCCTGAGGGCCGGAGAGGTAATCGATATCGGGTGAGCGGAGGATGCGATGGAGTTCCAGATGCCCCCCGGCCGCCTGGCGGCCAAAGACGGAGAAGAAGTACCCATAGAACGTTCCGGTGATTAACGGGCGGGGCCAGGTATCCTTGACGGTGCGCCCAAAGTGAAGGATGTTGTCCGCAACAAGCTCGTGGGCGCACGTGTAGTAGTCGATGGTACGCTGCTCGGAACGCGGGTCCCGAAAGATCCCGGCCGTGGTAATGCGGTCCGCCATCCCCGGGACCGTGGCTCCCGCCAGCGTCGCACCGGGGTCCTGCCATGCTTTCCGGAGCTCCGCATCCGTGCCATAGCGGGCACGAAGCCAGGTGCGGAACGCCTGCTCCATGGGAGGGCTCACATCCGGCTCATTGCGAAAGAAACCCCAATTGTGCCATTCTCCGTAGATGCCGTTTGCGACCTGTACCCCGGCCAGGGCATTCCCTTCCGGCGTTGCAGCAAGAGCATTGAGAAACGCGCGCAGTTTCTCCGTCGCTTCCGACTTCCAAAGTGCTGATGCCATGCTCACGCGTTGCGTCGGCCCATTATCATCCTCGATGATGCGCGGCATTCCTTCGTTGCTCTCCTCCCGCGGTTCCACGTCGGCATAGCGCGCCCATTCCTCGGGATGGTTGCGCATCCACCATTTGGGTGCCGTGACATGAAATCGAAAGAAGACTCCGGCGTCGGGGCAGGCGGAAAGAACGCCGGCGATCTGGCGCACCGCAGAGGAGATGTCGATGGTGCCATCCGGCATCCAGCAGTGGTCGAAAAACAGGTCCACCTGGAACAGTCTGATGCCCTGTGCACAGAACTGGCGAATATTGTGCTGGGGCAACTCCTCCCACGACCAGCGTCCTCCAGGAACATCGGTAAGGGCATAGATGACCGGGCTTTCCGGTGAGCCGTTGATGAATATGGTGGGCCGGTTAAAGTGCATTTTCACTTCTGAGGAGAGGGGGGTGTGGGAAGCCCGGGGTGTTGCGGCAGCGGCAGTCAACGTAAGCGCTGCGGCAACTGCAAGCGCGCAGACCAGCACGCCGAGCGGCGGGGTGGGAGAAGCGTGCAAAGGGCGGGTGTTCATGAACAGAAATTCCTCGAATCATTCAACTGTGGGGGAGACCGCGTACCTACGCCGGGAGTCGCGCCTGAAGACGTCGTCCCGCATGTCTCTCTCCGGGTATCTTACTCTATAGTACTGAAGGATAGGGAAAAGTTGGGTGAAACAAAACCATTAGGATTTGGCCGGAGAAAATCGTACATTTCTATACTGCAAACCAGCGACATTCCGTAACCGGTCATCGTATCGGAAGCGGACGTGAGAGTTTCGCTCTCCGGTATCGATGCGCATGGGTTTAGTCGGGACGGGTGTAGTTGATCGCTCTTCGTTGATCCCCACCGGATTTCGTCTCCAGAAAAATCGATTCGTATTCGTTGGCACACTGCCGACAGGTCTTCGCATTGAGAGTTGTAGATTGGGATTGCAGGGTATAGACCTTCACTTTAGAGGTATCCCTTATGGGTTTCTCAACCATGGGTCTCTCCGACCCTGTTATGCAGGGCGTGGAAGCGGCCGGCTACACCGTACCCACCCCCATTCAATCATTGGCAATTCGTCCTGCGCTCGAAGGGCGCGACATTATCGGTCTGGCACAGACGGGTACGGGCAAGACTGCTGCATTTGTCCTGCCTCTCCTCCACAGACTCGCCGCCGTTCCGGCGGGGGACAAACGCCATCCCCATCCACGGGCTCTGGTGTTAACGCCCACGCGTGAGCTCGCGCAGCAGGTCCACGCTGCGGTGGACACGTACGGAAAATTCGTGCACCTGCGGGCTGCGGCGATCTACGGCGGCGTGGACATGGAAAAGCAGCTTAAGCTTCTCCGGCGCGGTCTGGACATCGCCATAGCGACACCGGGACGGCTTCTGGACCACCTCCAAAGAGGATCGCTCAGTCTGCAAGCCGTCGAGGTCCTCGTTCTGGATGAGGCGGACCGTATGCTGGATATGGGGTTCATCAAGGACGTGCGAAAAATCATTGCGCAGGTGCCTGCAGGCAGGCAGACCATGCTCTTTTCCGCCACGATGCCCGACGAGATCAGCACGCTCGCCGGTGAAGTTCTGCGGGATCCGGAAACCGTGGAAGTTGGAGAGCGCCGGAGTCCGGTCGAGACCATTGAACAGCATTTCTATGCCGTCAGCCAGGAGGCCAAAACGGCGCTGTTGCTGCACGCGCTCGAAAACGAAAAGATGGAGAGCGTGCTGGTCTTTGCGCGCACGAAGTACGGTGCGGACAAAATCGCCAGGCGGCTGGACAGGCAACGAGTTCCGACCGCGGCGATCCACTCAAATCGCTCGCAGGGCCAGCGCGAACGCGCTCTTGAGGCGTTCAAATCGGGAAGTATCCGAGTCCTTGTCGCGACGGACATTGCCGCGCGCGGCCTGGATGTCAGCGGCATTTCTCACGTCGTGAACTACGATATCCCCCATCAGGCGGAAGATTACATTCACCGGATCGGGCGTACGGGTAGGGCGGGGGCAGACGGTGATGCCATCACGTTTGTGGCCAGGGAGGATCAGCCGTTTCTCCAGCGGATCGAGCGATTCACCGGCAAGCGTGTTCAGGTGAAGAGCTATCCCGGATTCGTACCGCCTCCGGCCGGGACACAGCCGGCAGCGCGACAGGGCTCCGGGTCGTACAAGCAGGCCGGACGGGGCGGCACTCCCGACTCTCACTCCGCTTCTCATGGGCGACCGGCACACGGAGGCGGCCACCCGCCAACAGTGTATGGCGGGAGCCACCAGGCATCAATGCACAAAGGCACCCGCCCGTCGTCGGTGCACTCGGGAGCGCGGCAGCAATCTGCGCATTCGGGCACGCGTCCGCCGTCAGCACACCCGGGAACGCGCTCCTATCCGCCACAATCCGGTCCACACACATATGTAGGGCACTCCGCGGGAGGCAAGCGGAACGGCGGCACTCCCGGCACGCCTTGGAAGAAGTCGCGTTCGCAAAAGAAGAAACGCACCATTCTGGTGGCTGCCCGGAAAATGACGCCTCCGAAGAAGCTGGATTCATTTTCCTCCCACTCCGGCGGCGCCGGGTGGTCTAACTACTGACACAGACCATACTCCGGACGACTATGCAGCTCAGAGAGAACATCCGCAACATTGCCATCATCGCCCATGTGGACCACGGGAAGACCACGCTGGTGGATCACATGCTCAGGCAGACTGGCACCTTTCGCTCCAACCAGCAGGTGGTCACGCGGGTGATGGATTCCAACGACCTCGAGCGGGAACGGGGGATCACGATACTTGCAAAGAACACCTCCGTGCATTACGGGGGCGTCAAGATCAACATCGTCGATACGCCGGGCCACGCGGATTTCGGCGGGGAGGTGGAGCGGACGCTGACCATGGTTGAAGGAGTTCTCTTGCTCGTGGACGCGGCAGAGGGGCCGCTGCCGGGGACGAAGTTCGTACTAAAGAAGTCACTCGACCTGCACCTGAAGCCCATCGTTGTGATCAACAAGATCGACCGGAAGGATGCACGGCCCCACGAAGTGCTGGATCTGGTGTTCGATCTCTTTCTCTCTCTGGGTGCCACGGACAAGCAGCTGGATTTTCCGACGGTGTATTGCATTGCCAAACAGGGGATTGCCAGGAACGAGCTGGATCATGAGAGCACGGACCTTACGCCGCTCCTGGATGCCATTGTCAAGCATGTTCCTCCTCCTCCCGGCGACACGACGCAGCCGTTTCAGATGCTCGTCACCACCATCGACTACAACGACTACCTGGGGCGGTTGGGGATCGGGCGCGTACACCGCGGAACAATACGTCTGGGCGGACCGATGAACGTCGTGCATCGTGACGGGACTGTCGAGGATGCGCGTGTGACCAGGATTTACACGTTTGACGGTCTGAAGCGTGTGGAGGTAGAGGAAGCTGACGCGGGAGATATCATTGCGATTGCGGGGATGGAAGATGTCGACATTGGCGAGACCATCGCTG
>JADLEA010000068.1 GCA_020846365.1 Bacteroidota bacterium | reverse complement strand
GGACGGCAAGATCATCGCCGCCGCACAGGAAGAACGTTTTACGCGCAAACGCCACGACTTCAACTTCCCCAAAGAGGCAATTGCATTCTGCTTGCGGGAAGCGGGAATCACCGCGAAGGATCTGTCGTATGTGGTCTTCTATGACAAACCGCTCTTGAAATTCGAGCGGATCATGGAGACGTACCTGGCGACTGCCCCCAGGGGGATCCAGTCGTTCCTGATGGCTCTACCGCTCTGGTTGAAAGAGAAGCTCTGGATACCTTCGCTGATCACGGAGAACCTGGGAGAGAACATTCCGCTGCTCTACACCGAGCACCACGAATCCCACGCGGCCTCTGCATTCTATCCGTCTCCCTTTGAGCATGCGGCCTTCCTCACCATGGACGGGGTGGGTGAATGGGCGACGACGAGCTTCGGCACGGGCGTCGGGAACACGATCACCATCCAGGGTGAGCTGAACTTCCCGCACTCCCTCGGCCTGCTGTATTCCGCGTTCACGTACTTCACGGGGTTCAAAGTGAACTCCGCGGAGTACAAAGTCATGGGTCTTGCCCCGTACGGCGAACCCCGGTACGTGCAGCAGATCTACGATCACCTGATCGACCTGAAGGAAGACGGGTCGTTCAGAATGAACATGGAGTACTTCGACTACTGCTCCGGACTCCGGATGACGAACGAGCGCTTTGCGGAGCTCTTCGGAGGTCCGCCCCGGCAGGGAGAATCCAGGCTCACGCAGCGCGAGATGGATCTTGCACGTTCGCTGCAGGAAGTTACGGAAGAGGCCATGCTGCGGATGACCCGGCACGTGCACAAACAGACCGGCGAGAAGAACCTGGTGCTGGCCGGCGGCGTTGCACTCAACTGCGTCGGCAACGGGCGGCTGCTCCGGGAAGGGCCGTTTGAAAACATCTGGATACAGCCCGCCGCCGGCGATGCGGGAGGCGCTCTGGGCGCCGCGCTGTTCGGCTGGTACGGCTACCTCAGGAACGAACGGCACGTGTCTCCGGACGGTCGCGATGCGCAGTTCGGCTCGTACCTCGGGCCGGTGTACTCCGACGAGGAAATCGAGCACTACCTTCAGATGAATGAAATCGAATACCGCAAGGTGAGCCCTGAGGAGCTTGCCGACGTCACGGCCGACCTGATTGCGAGTGAAAACGTCATCGGGTGGTTCCAGGGGCGCATGGAATTCGGTCCGCGGGCCCTCGGCGCCCGCAGCATCATCGGGGACGCACGGTCTCCCAAAATGCAATCGATCATGAACCTCAAAATCAAATACCGCGAGTCCTTCCGGCCGTTCGCTCCTTCGGTGCTGATCGAAAATGTGTCGGACTACTTCGAGATGAACTGCGCAAGCCCGTATATGCTCCTTGTGGCCGGGGTGAAGGAGGAACGGCGCATCGCCATGACGGCGGACCAGGACCGGCTCTTCGGCATCGACAAACTCAACGTCTCGCGCTCGGATATCCCGGCAGTGACGCATGTGGACTACTCTGCCCGGATTCAGACAGTCTCACGGGAGGACAATCCGCTCTACCACGATCTGATCAGCGCGTTTGCCCGCAAGACCGGCTGCCCCGTGATCATCAATACATCGTTCAACGTGCGCGGCGAGCCGATCGTCTGCCGCCCGGAAGAAGCGTACAAATGCTTCATGCGCACAGAGATGGACTATCTCGTCATGGGCAACTTCATCATCGCAAAAACGGCCCAGAAGCAACTGGTCGAAGACAGCAATTGGAGAAAGGAGTTCCAGCTTGACTGACATGAAGATCAACGCGTCGGACAAAGAGGTCCGGAAATTCGGGATTATGTTCAGCATCATCTGCCTGGGCATCGCGGGGTACAGCTATTACAAGAGCGGCACCGTGTGGCCCTGGTTTCTCGGCGGCAGCGCGCTCTTTGCCCTCGGCGGACTGGCCCTTCGCGCGGCTCTTCGGCCCGTGTATATCGGCTGGATGAAGTTCGCCTTTGTCCTGGGCTGGGTGAATACGCGGCTGATCCTCGGGATCTTCTTCTATGCGATCCTGACCCCGATCGGCGTGATCATGCGCACCTTTGGCTGGGATCCGCTGACCCGGAAGATCGACCGGCAGGCACCGACCTACTGGATCACCCGAAAGGCGGAGGCATACGATCCCAAGCGGCACGAACGGCTCTTCTAGATACTCTCCCCGCGGCGCACGTGCGCCGGGGAGCACAACACCCGGGTCCGCGACAGACGCAGGTACTTTGTCAGGACACCATGTACGAGAATATTCACGAACGGTAAGGAGGATGTACTATGGCAACATCAGGCAAGATGTCCGTGCTGACGGGTCTGTGGGATTTCATGCGGGTCAGGAAGAAGTGGTGGCTGGGACCCATTATCGGCATGCTGCTGATGCTCGGGCTGCTCCTGGTCTTCACGCAGGGTTCAGCGCTGGCGCCGTTCATCTATACGCTGTTCTAGGAGGTGGCTCACTCGTCCGCATCCACCAGGAACGATGTGCATCCGATGAAGGGAATCATGAAAGCAGAACTCGTTCTCGAAGATGGCTACCGATGCGAAGGCACCGCGTTCGGTGCCCCCATGTCGGTTGCAGGCGAGGTGGTGTTCAACACGGGAATGGTCGGCTACCCGGAATCCATGACGGATCCGTCGTACGCCGGCCAGATTCTCGTGCTGACCTACCCTCTTGTCGGCAACTACGGTATCCCCGTCAACGGTACGCCCGAAGAACAGCTCGACCTGTTGTCCAAACACTTCGAGAGCTCGCGGATTCACATCCGCGCGCTGGTGGTGTCCCGTCTCTCACCGGGATATAGCCACTGGTCCGCCATTGATTCGCTGTCCGCCTGGATGCAGAGGCACAACGTGCCCGGCCTTCACGGCGTCGATACGCGGGCCCTCACAAAACGCCTGCGGTCAAAGGGGTGCATGCTGGGCAAGCTCCTGGTGGATGACAAAGACGTCGCATGGGATGACCCCAACGTCAAAAACCTCGTGGCCGATGTCAGCATCACCGAACCCCAGTGGTTCCCGGCGGAAGGGGAGAAGAAGGTCGTCCTCGTGGACCTCGGCTGCAAAGACAACATCGTCCGCAGCCTGGTCCGCCGCGGACTCAACGTATTGAAGGTCCCGTGGGACTACGACTGGACCGGCGAAGAAGCGGACGGCATCTTTCTGTCAAATGGTCCGGGCGATCCGAAGAAGTGCGAGGATACCATCCGCATCCTGCGGAAGGGCTTCGACAGAGACATCCCGATTTTCGGCATCTGCCTGGGGCATCAGATGATGGCGCTTGCCGCGGGAGCGGATACTTACAAGCTCAAGTTCGGTCATCGGGGGCAGAACCAGCCATGTATCGAAGTCGGGACCAAGCGGTGCTACATCACGTCGCAAAACCACGGCTTCGCCGTGGATGAACGGAGTCTGCCCCCGGAGTGGTCTCCCTGGTTCTTCAATGCCAACGACGGCACCAATGAGGGGATCCGCCACAAGGACAGGAGCCTTGCCTCCGTCCAGTTCCACCCCGAGGCCCGTCCGGGGCCGTCGGATACTGACCATCTCTTTGACACCTTTGCGAGATCCCTGAAGCATGCCATCCAATATTCATAAAGTTCTGATCCTTGGCAGTGGGGCGCTGAAAATCGGCGAGGCCGGCGAATTCGACTACTCGGGCAGCCAGGCCCTCAAGGCACTGAAGGAAGAGGGAATCACCACCGTCCTGGTGAACCCGAACATTGCGACAATCCAGACGTCCGAGTCGCTTGCCGACAAGGTCTACCTCCTGCCCGTCAACCCGGAATTCGTCACCGGCGTCATTGCCAAGGAACGGCCCGATGCGATTCTGGTGGGCTTCGGAGGACAGACGGCCCTGAACTGTGCGATTACGCTCTCTGACACCGGTGTGCTGGCGCAGTATGGCGTGAAGGTTCTGGGTACGCCGATACAGACGATCAAGGATACGGAAGACCGGGAACTCTTTGTCCAGCGCCTTGGCGAGATTGGCGTCGACACCCCGCGTTCCCGGGCGGTAACCTCGTGGGATGATGCGCGCAAAGTCGCAGACGCAATCGGCTACCCGGTCATGGTGCGCGCCGCGTTCGCGCTGGGGGGATTGGGATCCGGCATGTGCGCCGACGAGAAGCAGCTCGAAGACCGCGTCAAGAAGGCCTTCGCTCACTCCCCTCAGGTCCTCATCGAAGAATACCTGAACGGCTGGAAAGAGGTGGAGTACGAAGTCGTCCGGGATGCCTTCGACAATTGCATCACGGTGTGCAACATGGAGAATGTGGATCCCCTGGGCATTCACACAGGGGAAAGCATCGTCGTGGCGCCGAGTCAGACACTCACCAATGAAGACTATCACCACCTACGGGAGGTCGCGATCAGGACGATTCGCCACCTGAAGGTGGTGGGTGAGTGCAACGTGCAGTTTGCCCTGGACCCGCATTCCGACCAATACAGGGTCATCGAGGTCAACGCGCGTCTGAGCCGCAGCTCTGCGCTCGCATCGAAAGCCACGGGTTACCCGCTTGCCTATGTCGCAGCCAAACTCTCGCTGGGCTACAGTCTCACCGAGCTGCGCAACTCCGTCACGCGCACGACGACCGCGTGCTTTGAGCCCGCCCTTGATTATGTCGTGGTAAAAGTCCCCCGCTGGGACCTGAAGAAGTTCCGCAATGTCGCGACCCAGCTCGGCTCCGCAATGAAATCGGTCGGTGAGGTCATGGCCATCGGGCGGAACTTCGAGGAAGCGCTCCAGAAAGCTCTGCGCATGCTGGAAGTCGGGGTTGACGGCCTGGTGGCCACGAAGAGTCCGCAATTCGATGACCTGGATGATGCCCTGTCCAAGCCGGGAACCGAACGCGTGTTTGCGCTCCCTCAGGCAGTCCGGGCCGGGTATTCGATTGAGCGCATCAGATCCCTCACGCACATCGATCCCTGGTTTCTCCAGTCGATTGCGTCCCTCGTGGGAGTGGAGAAGAGACTGGAGGCGTACCGGGGCGGCCACTGTACGAATGATCTCCTGCGCGAGGCCAAGCGGGCCGGGTTCTCCGACGCGCAGATTGCCCGGATTCTGGCGCTGGATGAAATCACGGTCCGCCGGATACGCCAGAACGCCGGCATCGTTCCCTATGTCAAACAAATCGACACCCTTGCAGGCGAGTATCCCGCGCAAACGAACTACCTGTACCTCACGTACGATGCATCGGAAGACGATGTCGACTGGGGACATCAGAAGAATGTGCTCCTGCTTGGCTCGGGGGCATATCGCATCGGCAGCTCCGTGGAATTCGACTGGTGTTGTGTCAATGCGTCCAAGGCGGTCCGCAAGCTCGGCTATCGCTCGATCCTGATCAATTACAATCCGGAAACGGTCAGCACGGACTACGACGTATGCGACCGGTTGTACTTCGACGGCTTGAATCTGGAAACGGTGCTCGACATCTACGAGCGCGAGCGCTGCATGGGCGTCATCGTCTCCGGCGGCGGACAGATCCCGAACAACCTCGCCTTGCAGCTGCATGAAGCCGGCGTCCGGGTGCTCGGGACTTCTCCCATTGACATCGACCGGGCGGAAGACCGCCACAAGTTCTCGAGTCTCCTCGACGAAATCGGCGTGGCACAGCCGGAATGGCAGGAGGTCACATCGTTCGAGGATGCGCAGCGATTCTGCGAGTCGATCGGCTATCCGGTGCTGATCCGCCCTTCGTACGTGTTGAGCGGCGCAGCCATGGGTGTGGCAACAACCTGGCAGGAGCTCAGGGTCTTTCTGGACAGGGCGGCCGACGTGTCGCAGCGCCATCCCGTCGTCATTTCCAAATTCTACGAAAACACGCGCGAGATCGAGGTGGATGCGGTCGGCGCGTTCGGCAACCTGCTCACCATGGCCATCACGGAGCACGTGGAAAACGCGGGCGTCCATTCGGGCGATGCCACGCTCGTCGTTCCGCCGCAGCGGACCTATCTGGAGACGCTCCGCCGCATCCGTTCCATAACGGAGCGGATCGCCAAGGCCCTCTATATCACCGGACCGTTCAACATCCAGTACCTGTCCAAGGGGACGGATGTACGGGTCATCGAATGCAACCTCCGGGCGTCGAGGAGCTTCCCCTTTGTCTCAAAGATCTACAAGCGCAACTTCATCGAGATGGCCGTCTCTGCGATGCTCGGCGGCGAACTGGAGAGCATCGAACATCACCTGTATGAACTCGACTATGTTGGCGTGAAGGCCCCGCAATTCTCCTTCACGCGGCTTCAGGGAGCGGATCCTACTGTGGGAGTGGAAATGGCTTCGACGGGCGAGGTCGGCTGCGTGGGAGAGGATTTTGAAGAGGCGTTTCTGAAATCGCTGATCTCGGTAGGATTCCGTTTCCCGATCAAACGCGTGCTGCTCTCCACGGGGCCCCTCGTGGACAAAGTCGCTTTTCTGGAAAGCGCCCGGTTGATGGATGCAATGGGCATCAAGTTCTTCGCGACCGCTGGCACTGCGGAGTTCCTGACGTCGTACGGCTTCGACGTCACCGTCGTGTACTGGCCGTCCGAGGGAAAGCATCCGGATGCCGGGGAGCTCATCGAGCAAAAGCAGGTGGATCTGGTGATCAACATCCCGAAGAATTTTCAGGAATCGGAGTTGACGAACGATTACGTCATCCGTCGCAAAGCAGTGGACTTCGGCATCCCGTTGCTTACCAATATTCAGCTTGCCAACCGCCTGGCCGAGGCGCTCTCCCGCAAGACTCCCGGTGACCTTCAGATCAAGGAACTGCAGGCTTACGGATGAGCGAGCACGCAACCACCCCCGCCGCGCCGGCATCGCGGCTGAGGAATGCCCTGCGGACTGCCGCGCTTTTGTCGGTGAGTGTCCTGATCGCCCTCTTCGGGCTCGAGATCATCGTGAGGGCGATCGAACCTAAGGAAGTGATGCGGTATTTCTTCATGTCATCGGATCCCATCCTCCATCACCGTTTCACCCCGGGGGCGTCCGGACACTACAAGACGACGGAGTTCGACGTTGCCTATCACATCAATTCGCTCGGACTCCGGAGTCCCGAAACGACCCTCAGGAAGCTGGAGGGGACCGGGCGCATTCTCCTCCTCGGCGATTCGTTTACGGAGGGGGACGGCGTAGAGTATCAGGAGACATTCGCATCCCGCCTTCAGCAGATGCTGGATTCGGCAGGGCTGGCCCGCCGGTGGGAGGTGATTAATGCCGGCGTCGGAAGCTATGCCCCCATGGTGGAGTACCTCTACCTGGTGAACAACGGGCTGGCATTGGAACCCGATATCGTGATTCTGAACCTGGATCTGTCGGACTTCTTTGACGACCTCGGTTATGCCGAGCACGCGCGGCTGGACCACCGGGGCGTGCCCGTTGCCGCGGGCGTCGAGGAGGAACGACCGCCCGATTCCTGGGTTGCCGCTGGACTTGTCAATATTAAAGACTTCTTCAAGGAGCACACCCGGCTCTACAATTTCGTCCGGCTGCGGATCGACCGGTACCTTGAGGGCGCGCGACATAATGTGGGCATGTCGGGGAATCTCCACTATGACAAGTATGCCATGTTTCGGGATGGTTCCAGAGTGGTCCTGGAACGGGACGGTGCCCTGACCTTCAAGCATCTTCTCCTCATACGGGACACGCTCGCCGCACGGGGGATTGCGTTTCACCTCAACCTGTATCCCTACGGGATTCAGGTCAGCCCGCGGGAATGGAATGCGGGGAGGGAATTCTGGGGATTCCGTCCGGACACCGTGTACGGAACCGGCCCACAACAGGAGATCGAGCGGTGGGCGCAGAGCCAGGGGATCTCCGTCAGCAATCTCTGTGACGCGTTTCTTGGAATGGATAGAAGCCTGTATCCCGTATACCATGACTACAACGGACACTGGCGGCCTGTAGGTCACGAGGTTGTGGCACGGGAACTCTACAAGATCATGTTGCCGAGATTGAGGGAGATGCACGCACAATGAGCTTTCGTCGACGCCTGGTGTCCCTGGCAAGGACCGCGAGTCTTTTTCTCATCGCCAGCATGGTTTCTCTGCTGATCGCCGAAGTGATCGTCCGCATCGCCGCGCCGCAGCGCATGGAATCCTACCGCCCCATCTATGAAGCGGATTCGGTGCTCGTGTACCGGTTGAAGCGCAACTACAGCGCAGTGTACCAGCAGCCGGAGTTCGAGATCCAGGAAACCACCAACGATCTCGGGCTCCGCGAAGGGTACATCTTTCCCAAGCGGCCGACCACCACGCGGATTCTGGGCCTGGGGGATTCGTTCAGCTATTCCAATTCCGTCAACCTTGAGGATACCTTCTTCAAACAGATTGAGCACCGGCTGAACGGAGCGGGCGGTCCGCGCGTAGAGGTGCTGAATGCGGCAGTCCCCGCGTATAGCACCATCCAGGAATTCCGCTATCTCGAGCGCGATGGGATCAAACTCGATCCGGACATGGTGCTCCTGGGTTTCTATGTCGGCAACGATTTCCAGGACTCGCAGGAATTGTTCGACTCGCTGCAACGCCCGACGATCAACGTCGAGGACGGGCAGCTGCGCGCGAACGAATTCTTCCCGAGCGCGCGCTACGACAAGCAGGAAAGATTCCTCAGAACAGCGACTCTTCAGCTCCGTGCGTTTTTTGCATCCAACAGCGCGCTGTATGTCTTCCTTCGGGAAAGGTTCTCCGAAACGCTCTGGCGCCTCGGCCTGAGGAACAATCCGCCGCCCCCTGACTTCTGCGCAAAGGTCATGTCCCCGTCGATGGAGAAGGGGTGGTCCGTGACTCAGAATGTTCTCAGGCACATGGCGGATTTCTGCGCCCGCCGGAAGGTACGGCTGATCGTGGTGACCCTCCCCACGCAGTACCAGGTCCATGAAGATCTGTGGACGCACCACGTGACGACGTTCGAGCTCAATCCTGAGGACTACGACCTGGAGAAGCCGCAGGCCCTGCTGAAGGACTTCTGTTTGAAGGAGGGGATCGAGCAGGTGGATGTGCTGCCGGCCATGCGCGCAGCAGCCCGGGACGAGCGGCTGTTCTATCCCATCGCATCATACATGACGCCTTCCGGGCACGCGCTCGTCGCGCGGGTCGTCTCGGAGTATCTTGCAGGAACACCTTCTCAAGCGTATGCGGCAAAGGCGGCGCCATGACAGAGCAGACCGCAGCCCCACAACCTCGCAAACGCAGCGGCGCTCTTGCCACCGCCCTCCTGTTCCTGGCGTCGCTCCTGGCAACGGTCATCGTCGGCGAAGTGGTCGTCCGCCTCGCCGTGCCCGTGCGAAACGTCGGCCCCACGTTTTCCGAGTACGATCCGGCGTACGGGAAGCGGCTGAAGAAGAGCTTCTCCTGCACGCGCGTCGCCGCCGAATTCACGATGCAGTTCTCGACGAACAGTCTTGGCTTCCGGGGTCCGGAGCCCGCTTCGTTTCCTTCGGACGGCATCCTCTTCCTGGGTGATTCCTTCACAAGCGGGTACGGCGTGAACGACGGCGAGGAGTATCCGGCCGTCATCCGGAGGACGCTGGAGGAACGATTGGGAGACGCGACGCCGCCCGTGGTAAATGCCGGAACAGGGAACATCGGAAACGGCTACTGGCTGAGATTTCTTGAGGCAGAGAAGGAACGATTCAAACCGCGTGCGGTCGTCTTCGGATTCTGTGTCAATGATTTTGCCGACAATGCGGTGGAAGGGATGTATCTGGTGGATGGTGAAGGCAAGCTCCGGACCTCCGGTGCTCCTCCACCGCAGGAAGGCGCGCGCACAGCGCAGGCGATCATCGAGGCAATTCCGGGGCTTTCGTACTCGCATCTGGTCGGACTGGCCCGGCAATTCTTCTCCGAAGGCATGGGTTCGGGTTCAGCGCCCCAGGGGAGCGCGGTGAACGATACGCTCACATACGCCCTGCTGGATTCGATATTCTCTCTCTGCGAAGCGTTCAGCTTGCCCGCACTTGTGCTCGCCATCGAAGTCGGCAAGGAACGGCTCCCGCTTCTCCGGGAAGTCGCCGGACGCCATGGCATAGACGTAGTGATCGCCCCCTCGAAATGGGATCACCCGGAATTGTACTACCATGTCGACGGGCACTGGAATGCTGCCGGACATGCATACGTGGCCCGCGTTCTTCAGCCGTTTGTCGAGCGGCTCGCGGCTGGCAAACCAAAGAAAGGATGATGTGCATGATCTTCCGCCTCCTGGCTCTCCTCTCCCTCCTTGCAACATCTGCGGCATCGGTGACGGCATCGGATATCTGGGTCACCGCATACTATGCGGGATGGATGCAGGGAAACCAGTGGAGCTTCCATCTACGGCCGGAAAACATAGATTTCGAGGCAGTAACACACATCGTGCATTTCTCCCTGGGTCCGAAGGCCGACGGAACGGTGGATGGTGAGGGAAACGGCATCACGCCGGAAAGCTCTGCGGAGATCGTGAAGGCAGGGCACAAGGCGGGCAAAAAGGTTCTGATCTGCATCGGCGGATGGAATTCGGAACGTGGCTTCGCGAGTGCCACCCGGCGGGAAACGCGAGAGCATTTCATCATGAACCTTCTCTCCTTTGTGCAGAGCCGGGGGTACGACGGCATCGACATCGACTGGGAACCCGTTTCACGGGACTACACGGATCAATATGGCGCCTTCCTCCGGGATCTGCGGAAGGCCATGCAGGCGGTGAACCCCGGACTCCTGCTGACCGTCGCATGCAACAGCGCACCGGAGCTTTTTGCGAAGGTGCATCCTGTTCTGGATCAGATCAACATCATGACCTACGATTATGCGGGCGCCTGGCCGGGATGGTTCACCTGGCATAACGCGGCGATCTATGATGGCGGCGCTCGATTTCCGAGCAACGGCGCGGCACCTCCTGCCATCCACACCCATGTGCGGGAATTCCTTGACGCCGGAGTGCCCGCGAAGAAGCTTGGCATCGGCATCGATTTCTACGGGTATGTCTGGAACAGCGGCAACGGTACACCGACGGGGGGAGTCACAGCCCCGCGACAAACCTGGAACTCCGCCCCCTGGGTGAAAGACAACGTGCCGTATTACCAGATCATGGAATCTTTTTTTGACCCCGGGTTCTATCGATGGGACTCTTCGGCACAGGCCGCATATCTTGCCATCGACAAACCCGGCTCCGCCGACGACAAATTCGTGTCGTATGATGACGCAACATCATGCCGCAGAAAAGTCGCGTACGCGCGTGAGCAGGGACTCGGCGGCGTCATCATTTGGGAACTTGGAGGCGGCTGGGCTCCGAAGACTGACAAGCCGGATGGCTTACTCCAGGCCGTCAAGGAAGAACTTTTGGCGCGATGAACGATCATATGCGTCGACAGCATTAAAGAGATTTAACTTGTAAAGCCAGCCTCTCTCTGCGATATTGTGATGAAAATTGGCGTTGGGGCGACTCTCCAGTTGGAGATCTGGCGAGTATCCGAGGTTGTGTTCCGTGGGTGCGATACGCGTCAGACCATGTGGGCTCGAATGTTCCGACACCAATTTGAGAGGATAGGAGGGAGGACATGAAACGAACAGCCGTTCTTTTTGCGATTCTTCTGTTGCCCGCTTCAGTGGTCTTGGGCCAACAAACCCCCTGGGTGAGCGCATACTATGCGGGGTGGATGCAAAGCTACTGCCCACCATCCGCGATTGACTATGGCGCGGTCACTCACATCATTCACTTCTCCATCAACCCCACCGGCGGTCCGAATATTGACGCATCAGGCAACGGCATCACCACATCCGCCTCCAACGCCATCATCCAGGCCGCTCATGCCGCCGGAAAGAAAGTGCTCATTACATGCGGCGGGTGGGGAGATGCACAGGCGTTTGCGAGCGCGACGAATTCCACGAACCGCGCCGCATTTATTGCCAACCTCGTCAACTTTGTCACCTCGCGGGGTTATGACGGGCTGGACATCGATTGGGAGCCCATTACGTCGGCCAGCCAGTTCCGGCTTTTCATCCCCGAACTCCGGGCCGCCCTGGACGCGGCAAAGCCGGGCCTGCTGCTCACCATCGCCTCCATGGGCGACAATGCCTCCTCGATTGCCGCGGTCCAGCAACACTTCGACCAGATCAATATCATGACGTATGACATGTCGGGTGCCTGGGACGGGTGGGTCGTGTGGCACAATGCCCCCGTCTACGACGGCGGCTACGAATTCCCCGGTACGAATGAGCTGGTACCTTCCGCTGACGGCGACGTCAACCAGTTTGTTGCTGCCGGGATCGACAAAGCGAAGATCGGCATCGGAGCGGACTTCTATGGCTATGTCTGGTCCGGCGTTACACAGCCGCGCCAAACCTGGAGCTCCACACCCAGCGTCAATGACAATGTTCCGTACTACCAGCTCATGAACACGTATGCGGCATACGCTCACCAGTGGGACAGTATCGCGCACGCGGCATACATCAGCGTCCCGACGGGATCGGGCAAGTTCGTCTCGCTGGACAACGAGCGGACGATGGCGGCGAAGGGAGCCTACGTGAAGTCCAAAGGCATCGGCGGGATGATCATCTGGGAGCTGGGCGGCGGATACCGGTCAAGCGCGCCGGCCGGGCAGCGCGACGTGCTTCTGCAGGCCGTCAAGCAGGCTTTCTTTGGCCAGCCCACCGACACACCCGACGCGCCGACGGTGGCGGGGGAGTACCGGTTGGAACAGAACTTCCCCAATCCCTTCAATCCCGAGACACGTATCAGGTTTCAAGTCGGCGAAAAGGGATTCGTGAAGCTCGGAGTGTTTGACATGCTGGGCAGGGAGGTAGCCCGGCTCGTGTCAGGTGAATACGAGGGGGGCGCTCATGAGGTTCGCTTCGACGCAACAGGTCTCGCTTCGGGAATCTATTTCTCGCGGCTGGAAGCCGGAGGCGTGGTGCTGACGAAGTCCATGGCGCTCGTGCGATAAGCCATCAGGTTGTCCTGCACGCGGCCCTGCCTTTGCGGCGGGGCCGTTGTGTTTCTGCCCGACAGAATGCCGTCTTACGAGCTCGCCACTTCAGGTGGCTCCTCCACTTCGTCCCGCAAACGATCGTAGAGATACTTTCTGCTTACGCCGAGAATCTGTGCAGTTCTTGATTTGTTCCCCCCTGTTGCGCGCAAGGTGAAATCGATCATCAATCGTTCAGCGTGATGGATGGTGGTCCCGATCGGGATGGTGATCGCTTTCCGGACAGCGTGGTCGCGTACCAGCCGTTCCGGGAGGCAGGAGGCTTTGACCGTATCATGCGGACAGGTGATCAGAAGCGCTTCGACAAGGTTGCGCAACTCTCGGACATTCCCCGGCCAGGGATATTCGATCAGGATGTCGAGGGCATCGGGAGAGAAGGTCTTGGTAACTCGGGCCGGAGATCCGTCCAGGGTGCGTGCGAAATGGTCGAGGAGAAGAGGTATGTCGCTGGGCCGCTCACGCAACGGCGGGAGGTGCAGCTCGACGACGCCGAGCCGGTAATAGACATCTCCACGCAGGTGCCCGGAGGAGAGGGCTTCCGCGACGTTACGGTTCGTCGCCGAGATAATGCGCACATCGACTTCGACCTCCTCGTGACCTCCCAATCTCCGGAAGCGCTTGGTCTCTGTCGCGCGGAGCAACTTGGCCTGGACCTGTGGAGCCATCTCGGCGATTTCATCCAGGAAGAGCGTGCCGCGATGGGCGAGCTCGAAACACCCCGCTTTCTTGGAATTGGCTCCGGTGAAGGCCTCGCGCTCGTGGCCGAAGAGCTCGTTGTCGATGACATCGTGCGGAAGTGCAGCACAGTTCACTGCGACAAACGGATTGCCGGCCTGGGCGCTTTGTGCGTGGATGAAGCGCGCCAGAACGTCTTTTCCCGTTCCGCTTTCGCCGGTAATGAGCACCGCTGCTTGTGACTTTGCGACCATAGTGGCCTGCGACAGCAGGTCGAGGATGGCAGGATGGTGCGTCACAAACTGTGGCTTCGATCTATTCGGGTCGGTTTCACCGTCCGAAGACTCTGACTGGGAGGGAGGGAATCCCATCGTTCGCTCGTTGTCGTTCTCAATGTGTACGCCTGGATTCGACGACGGAGTAACAACGGTCCGCGCAGATGAACACTCGATGAAATCGCCCTGCGTTGTTCGGAACCGATCGCGTCTTTTGGAAACCTAGGATTGCGTCGGCGATGGGGAAGGAGGACTGTTGCAGCAGGTCTGGAGGGATTGCTCGGATGAATTCGAATGTGTGCCCTGCGTTTCAGATCCCGGCCGCCGCAAACTCCTCCTCAATGCACGTGAGAAATTGCGAGTAATTCTCTTCATACCTCCTCACATGTTGGAGTTGACATTGGCCGGTCGGCAGGCGGCGATCAAAGAACAGAAAAAGCAATCCCATCTGGCACGCAGAGCGTGTGAAGTTAGAAGATGGGCGGCTTTCTGTGTGCCTGATGGACAAGCACCTGTGTAAAATGGTAACATGACTACTCCCTGGCTTGTTCCCGGGGGGAGAAAAAAGAGCATGTTTCCGGCTCAAATATTCGCAATTTCCAGCGTCGAAAGCGCTTCCAGAGGCGTCAAATCGCGCCTGGATGCGATATACGGGAACACGAATCTGATGGATACCGTTTACATTGAGTATCTTATAGCCCTATACAACCCACACCCGTCCCACCCTTCAGGGAGCGTTCCCATGAACCGCAGCAAACGAACCACAGCAGCACTTGCCACTCTCTGTCTGGCATTGCTTGCCCAGGGTTTTTCTCAGCCGCAACTACCGGTCCCGCAGCCCAGTCCGGCCGCAGACCTTTCACAGACCGTCGGCATCGCCGAGGTGAAAGTATCATATCACAGACCCGCCGTCAAAGGGAGAACGGTATGGGGACAGCTGGTCCCGTACAATGAGATCTGGCGTGCCGGCGCGAACGAGAATACCGTTCTGTCGTTCAGCCATCCATTGAGAGTCGGGGGGAAGGAACTTCCGGCAGGAAGCTACGGCTTGCACATGATACCGACCCCAGCAACCTGGACGATCATCCTGAGCAAGAACTCGACGTCCTGGGGAAGCTACTTCTACAAGGAAGATGAGGATGCCCTGCGCTTCACGGTGACACCGCAACAGGGGGAGTTTACGGAGTGGCTCCAGTACGAATTCTCCGACCTTTCCGATACCGGCGCTGTGCTTTGGCTTCGCTGGGACAAACTCCGCATTCCCATCGCCATCGGGGCGGACACGCGCAGCCATGTGCTCGCGAAGGCGCGCGATGAGTATCTTCGCGGTGCGGCAGGATTCACCTGGCAAGGTTTCAACCAAGCGGCCCAGTATGCGCTAAGGTCCAAATCGAATCTGGACGAAGCGCTACAGTGGGCAAACCGATCCACCGGCATGGTGGAGAATTTCGCAAACCTGCGAACGAAAGCTGCGGTGCTCGAGGCCATGGGAAGGAACCAGGAAGCCGCGCCGCTCCAGGCCAGGGCTATGACGATTGCCACAGAGGCAGACATCAATACGCTCGGCTATACCCTTATGGGGCAGAAGAAGATGAAGGAGGCGATCGAGATGTTCGAGAAGAACGTCAAAGACCATCCTGATTCCTGGAACGTGTATGACAGTCTGGCGGAAGGGCTGGAGAACACCGGGGACGTGAAGGGTGCCATCAAGAACTATGAAAAGGCGATGCAGAAGACGACGGACGAATCTCAGAAGAAGCGTATTACATCGACTCTGAAGAGACTCCGCGGCAATTGACACTCTGCCCCCGGTGCCTATCACGCTCCCGGGGAATGCCGTACCTATGGAACCCGGTTCGCTCCGCGCCTCTCAGTGCCGGCGCAGCGAACCGGGTTTTTTGTGCGGCCTGCCCGATGGGCGTCAGTCCTTCCGCCCGAGCACGTCGAGCATGAACGCATACTTCATTGCAGTGAGACGCTGGCGCTCGAATCGACCCGACTCCCCCGAATGTCCCGCACCCATGTTCACCTTGAGGAGAACGGGGTTCTCCCCGGTATTGTGTTCGCGCACCTTTGCCACCCACTTGGCAGGGGAGAAATACGGGACCTGCGTATCATTCAGTCCGGCAGTGGCAAAGATGGCCGGGTAGCGCGCATCCCGCACGTTGTCATAGGGAGACCAGGTGAGCATGTACCGGTAGTGCTCCTCGATGCCCGGATTTCCCCATTCGTCGTACTCCAGCGTCGTGAGGGGAAGGTCCGGATTCTGCATGTCGGTGATCACGTCCATCCAGGGTACATCCGCGAGGATTCCCCTGAAGAGATCCGGCCGCATGTTTACAATCGCGCCCATCAACATGCCTCCCGCGCTGCCTCCATTTGCGAACAGACGGTTGGCCGAGGTGTACTTCCGATCCACCAGTGACTGGGCACACGCAACAAAATCGATAAACGTGTTTTTCTTCTTGAGCACCTTGCCGTTCTCGTACCACTCCCGCCCCATTTCCTGGCCTCCGCGCACGTGAGCAATGCCAAACACGAACCCGCGGTCCAGAAGACTGATGACGGAAGAGTTGAAGGAAGGCGCAGTGCTACTGCCGTACGAGCCGTAGGCGTACAAGAGCATCGGGTTGGTCCCGTCACGTGCGAAGAGCGATGACTTGTACACGAGACTGACGGGCACCTGCACGGAGTCTTCCGAAGATATCCACAACCGCTCCGTCCTGTAGAGAGCGCCGTCAAATCCTCCTCCCACTTTGTCTCTTTTCAGCAAGGACCTCTCGTGGGTCCGGAGATCGTACCGGTAGAAAGACCGTGGAGTGGTGAGCGAGGTGTACTCGATGCGGATGCTGTCGAGATCGTGCGCGTCTGTCGCAGTGCCGAGTTCCGCTTCGTAGGCCGGCTCGTCGAATGCCGCATAGGTCGACTCCCCGGTGAGCCTGTCCGCGATCTGAATCTGAGTCAGTCCCCGGATCCTCTGTTGCGCCACGAGGTACCCCGCGAGCACTTCCACGTTTTCGAGGAGCGCATCGGGCCGGTGGGGAATGACATCCTGCCAGTGCGCGAGACCCGGGGCGCGAAGTGACGTGCGCACCAGCTTAAAGTTCCGCGCATCGTTGTTGGTGTGGATGTACAGAAGATCGCCTTCGTGTTCCACGATCTGGTACAACAGGTCCGGCCGGCGTGGCTGGACGACGGCCGGCACAGCTGCAGGTCTTTCCGCGGGGAGCGTGCGGCACTCACTGGAAAGCGTGCTGCCTGATGTGATGATGATGAGGGCGTTGTCCCTGGTCACGCTCAAACCCACATTGAACGTGCTGTCCGTCTCACGAAACAGCTCCCGGTCTGCGGCGGGATCCGTGCCGACTTCGTGCAGCATTACACGATAGGGACGTACGGTGTGGTCGTTCAGTACGTACAGAAGAGACTTGCTGTCGGCTCCCCAGGCATACGAACCGCTGGTATTGGCAATGAGATCCGGCACATGCTCAGAGGTTGAGAGATTCTTGACGCGCAGCGCTGGCCTCCGGTCGCCTGATGTGTCGATGCCGTATGCCACCCATTGATTGTCGGGACTCACCCGGTATCCCCGCACGAGGAAGATCTGATGACCTTCCGCCATCCGGGGGACATCCAGGAACACCTCTTCGGCAGAGCTGAGCTCCCCCTTTTTGCGGCAATAGAGCGGATATTGTTTTCCTTGCTCATACCGCGTGTAGTACCAATAGCCGTTACGCTTGATGGGGAGGGTTTGATGTTCCTGATCGATCCTTCCGACAAGCTCGTCATAGAGTTTCGTCTGGAGTCCGGCGGTATGCTCCAGCATCGCATCGGTGTAGGCATTTTCCATCCGGAGATGCCGGATGACGGCGCTGTCAGCGGGATTGTTGAGCCAGTAGTAGTCATCGACACGCTTCTGACCGAACTCAACAAATTCTTTCGGGATCTTTGGCGTGACGACCGGATCCGGTTTTCCGCACCCCGGGATGAGCGCGGAAACGAAGGCGAACAGAACGAGAGGACGAATGAGGATTTTCATGTGGCAGGGTCTCCGGTTGGACGCAAGAACATACAAAGGAGTGTTCAGAAATGAAAGGAGCGTAACACGCTTCTGGGAGCCGGCCGGCGGCGAACGGCGGGGGATCATAGGCTGGATTTCAAAGGCGGGATAGAGGATGCTGGAAGTCTTGCCCTTGACTCAGGTCGATATTGTCTGTATATTAGTTCACGTTACAGTTAACGCTTAAGTCGCAGATGCTCTATGTGGTCGTTGGGATTCAGCCGAACATGACCGGCGATCCCCTCCGGCGGTGGGTCCCCGCTGCGCGTGAGTGGGTTTCACCACTGCTGAATGCTGATCCCGGCGGCACGTGAGTGGAGATCTTCACCTTTGAGAACAAGGATTTGCGGTATGAGACGTTTCGGACGCGCGCTCTGCACTCTCTTTCTCCTCCTGCTTGCAGTGAATTCCCGTTCCTTGTCAAGCCGGTACTATGTGGCTACGACGGGCAGCGACAGCAACCCGGGCACGATTGATCAACCGTTTCTAACGATCTCGAAAGGCCTGTCGCTCTCTTCAGCGGCATTCGCGCCCGGCGACACGCTGCTCCTCCGCGGTGGAACATACACCGCAACGGCGACCATTTCAATCCCTACGTCTAAAAACGGCACGAGCGGGCAGCGATATTACCTCCTTGCCTATCCGGGCGAAAGGGCGCACCTTGACTTCTCAAGCATGGCCTTCAGCAGCAGCAATCGCGGAATCCATCTGAGAGCCAGCTACTGGCACATTCGAGGCCTGGATATTCAAGGCGCCGGGGATAACGGGATGCTCATCAACGGGTCACACAATGTTGTTGAGAACTGCACCTTCTTCGAAAATCAGGACACCGGTCTTCAACTGGGCGGCGGAGCTTCAGACAATCAGATCATCAACTGCGACTCGTACGCCAATGCGGACCCCACTCAGGGCAACGCCGATGGATTCGCTCCCAAGCTGGACGTGGGAACGGGGAATGCGTTCTCTGGATGTCGCGCGTGGCAGAATTCCGACGATGGGTGGGATGGCTATCTGCGCGGCGCAAACGATGTCACCACCACGCTGGAATCCTGCTGGTGCTTCAGCAACGGTTACCTGAAGGACGGGAGTCCGAGCTCGGGAAACGGGAACGGATACAAAACCGGAGGGAGCGACACAAAGGATCTCAAACACAATGTCATACTTACCCGCTGCCTCGCGTTCGACAATCGTGTCAAGGGATTCGATCAGAACAACAACCGCGGCTCGATCACGATTTACCACGGGAGCGCCTATCGGAACGGAACGAACTACGGCCTGGGAGATACGCTGGCCTTTTCGAGCGGGAAGGTCTTGACGCTGGCGAATTGTGTCGCCCTGGGAGATGCGGGGGCGATCCACGGCGCGGCCGTGCAACTCACCAACAGCTGGATGCCGCCTTTCATGCCACCGTCCGCTGCCGACTTCGTGAGCATCGACACCGCCGGCATGCGTGGCCCAAGAAAACCCGACGGCAGTCTTCCAGACCTCCTCTTTCTTCGGCTTGATGAAAGCAGCGGGCTGGCTAACGCCGGCACGTATATCGGCCTTCCCTACAATGGAAGCGCACCTGACCTGGGCGCATTTGAAAGAACCGAGCTCACCGCACTCAGGGCGGCGGACACAGATGTCCCGGCCGGACTGCTCCTGCTCCAGAACTACCCGAACCCGTTCAACGCGTCAACGGTCTTTCAGTTCTCGATTGCCACCCGATCAGACGTCGTCCTGGAAGTGTTCGACTATCTTGGGAGAAACATACGGACGCTGGAACGGGGGTCGTACCCGCCGGGCGTTCACACCAGCGCCTGGGATGGGAGGGATGATCGCGGTCGGCCTGTGTCTTCGGGGGTCTACTTCGTACGGCTCGAGGCAGATCGCGCCTCCAGGGGCATCCGCGTTGTCCTTGCGAAGTAGAGAACAGGGCGTGTGGTAAGCAACTGTTGCGGACCGGCAGGCCGGCGGCTTGTGCCACCGGCGTGAGGTCTGCTTCCCGGCAGACAATGCCACCGCTGTGCAATCCACATCGCCTGCGTCTCATGCCACCGGCGTGCGGTCTGCATACCGGTCACCGGCCCCGACCGTCCTGTATGTGTCCGAGCCGCTTGATCACCTGGATCATCGAACGGACCGTGTGGTAGTTCACCTTCCAGCCGTGTCCGAGGGCCCCGTCGATCACGTTTCCCTGACGGTCCACGCGCTCGTACCATTCGCCGCCGCCTTCCATGTTGACCATGTGCGCAAACACAAAATCCCACACATTCCGGAACGCCGCCCAGTACCGTTCTTCCCCGAGGTGGATGTACGCGTCAAGAAAGCCGATCAGCACTTCGCCCTGTTGCCAGAACTGTTTTTCGGTGTGCGTGGTGGGCGCTTGATCGGGGCCTTCGCAATACACGCCGCCGAATTCGGCATCAAGCCCGTACCGGAGACAGTGATCGCACATGTTGCGGAGCACGGACGAATAGACGGTCGGTGGTATTCGGAGGATTTCTGCCGCATGCAGCAGCAACCACGCAAGCTCGACATTATGCCCGTAGGAGGTGAAATCCAGCGGGTGTGTGCCGCCTTCATCGGGCGCGGCGTCCCTTCCCCATGACGTCGCAAAGATGATGGCCGGGAGTGGATGAAAATCGTACGTGAACTGTGCGATCCCCGTGCCTGACCCCGGGCGGAGCATCCGGGAGAGCAGGAGATCGATGATTTCCAGAAGCCGCCGGCGGTGCGTCGGATGACCGGTCATCTCGTAGTAGGTGGTCAGGGCTTCCATCATGTGCATGTGGACATCCAGGCTCTTCCTGTCCCCTCCGAACCGGCCGGGTCGTTCCGGCTGCCAATCCCGTTGCATGAGCTCGATGAAGCCGCCGTTGCGCGTGTCGACCATGTTCTCGCAGACCGCCCGATACGTGGCATCAGCGGTGGCACGCCCCCGGGGATCTCCGGTCGCAAGAAAATACTCGCTGAAGGCGTAGATGCCAAACGTGTGCCCGTAACCCACCTTTGTTGTATTTGTCGGGTTGCCTTCTCGATCGGCGATCCAGAACCACCCTCCATGCTCCTTGTCCCAGTAGTGATCCAGAAGAAACGTTGCGGCCATCTCCGCCAGCGTCGCACACCGCCCGTCTCCGTATCCTGCGCGATGCGCGCTGGACATGGTAAAGAGCATGCGAACGTGGGAGAGGAAGGTCTTTGTCGTCTCTCCCGTCGGCTTGCCATGCCGGTCGAAGTGCACGAGGAACCCGCCGTGCTCCGGATCGGGGGATCGGTCCATCCAGAAGGGAAGGAGATGTTGTGTGAGGTACGATCGGGCATGGTCGAGTATGGTTGAGATCTCATGGTTCGTGGGCATGCTGAGCTCCGGAAGTGTGATGGTTCGGGAGACCGGGAATGTGTGTCACGTGAAGGGAATCCTCGGGATACCTGAATGCAGTACGCGGATAAGATGCTGAAGGGGAAGGGGATTTGCAAGGGGGAAAAAGGGGCAAGGGCCGGAAAAGCGAGCCCGGCCCTTGCTTTGCAGCAGTCACAAAGATGGCTACTTCATCAAACCTTTGAGAAGCTCCATCCCTTGTGACATGAGGTCTCCCTGGGGCGCCTTGCCGCCCGGCGTCAGCTTGTCCACCACCTGCGGGAGAAGCTTTGAAAGCTGGGAAGTTGCCTCATCCGGCGTGACGCCGGCTTTCTTGGCGATGTCGGCGATGGTCTTGTTGCCGAGACCCTGTTGCACCTGCTGGGGAGTGATCGGAAGATTCGTTCCCGTGCCGATCCAGGAATTGACGATGTCGCCGAGTCCTTTCGACGAGAATTGCTTGACGAGTCCGTCGAGTCCGCCTGCCTGCTGGTTTCCCAGTATGCCCAGCAGTGCATTGATCAGCAGGTTCTGCGTGTTTCCGCCGCCCAGGACCTGGCCGACGATGCTATCGAGTATTCCCATAACAGCTCCTTTGTGTTCAAATGTACGTTGTTGGTGCCCGTCAACCGCAGGGATCGCGGTTGAACCTTGCCTCCCGGCGCGCTTCCGGCGAACCCGGAAGCGCCGGGGGGGACATAGTTACTTCGTACGGAAAAACTCGATGCGTCTGTTCTGCGCGCGCCCTTCGGGCGTGCTGTTGTCGCCAATCGGATTCTCCGGGCCAAAGCCGGCTACGGCGATGCGGCGGGAGTCAATGCCCTTCATCACCAGCCATGACCGCACGGCTTCTGCACGCCGCAGGGAGAGCTTCTTGTTGCTGGCGATCTTGCCAACATTGTCCGTGTAACCGCGGATCTCCACGGCGATGGCGGGGTTGTCTTTCAGGGTGTTGAAGGCATCCATCAGGTTGATCTCGGACGACGGCTCAATTGTCGACTTGCCTGTCTTGAAGACGATGCCTTCGAGCACGATGGCTTTACCGACTTCAATCCGCTGAATGGCCGGCTTCGGAATATCGTCCGTCGGATCGAGCGGGTTGATGCCTTTTGCGATTTCCTGGGCGTCGTTGACGCTGCCGCCGTCGGTGTCTGCCTTGGTCGGGCTGGTCTTGTGCTTCAGAACTTCATCTCCGTCGCTCAGACCGTCCGTATCGGTGTCGGCCTTAAGCGGGTCGGTCTTGTACTGAGAGACTTCGTCTCCGTCGCTCAGACCATCCGCGTCGGTGTCCGCCTTCAACGGATCCGTCCGGTGCTTCTTGATCTCATCGCCGTCCTTGAGGCCGTCACCGTCGGAGTCCGCTTTCAGCGGCGACGTGTGGAAGGTGATGGCTTCTTCGCCGTCATTCAGGCCGTCGCCATCGGTATCTTCGGTTTTCGGATCCGTGGTGTACTTGGCCAGCTCTTCGTAGTCGTTCAGACCGTCGGCGTCGGTGTCCGCCTTGTTCAATGCGGTGCCGATGGACTTCTCGTACCCGTTGGTCAGCATATCGCCGTCATTGTCATCATCGTCGCTGTCACCGAAATAGAAGTTGACGCCGAGCCTGCCCGTGGGATACCAGTCGGTCCCCATGAAATTCTGGGTCCCGGCCTTGTAGTAGTCTGTCCAGTGATCCATGACCCGTGCGCCAAGGTCGAGCGAGAGTGCGACGTTCTTTGAGAACGCAAATTCCAGCCCCACGCCCACGGGGATATGAATCGAGGTCTGGTTGTCTGAATTGGGCCAACCCTGGTCATCGAGGATCGTCCGCTTGTACGAAAACATGCCGACACCCAGGTAGATGTACGGCGCAACCGGCTTGCCGGCATTCAGATGGAACCAGGCCACCAGGTCACCGCTGTAACCCTTCGCTTTGAGAGAAGTGTTCTGAAGGGACATCCTTCCGGCCATGATAGAGGGTTCCTTTGAGGCGAGCTCGTCCCACCCGCCCATCAGGCCCAGAGAGAAATCACGGGCGAAGGAGTAACGAATGAACCCGTTTCCACCGCCGGTGAAGGTCTGCGTGTCGAAATCGTTGATCCACATGTTACCGCCCCCCTGAACGCCAAACGACCAGCGTCCGGTGTGGTTAAACCAGCCGGGGCTCTTTGGAGGCATGACCTGAGCGAAGCCCAGGCTAACCACCAGGACTGAGAGCAATACTGCAAGTCCGAGTTTCTTCATGAGATTTCTCCATCTTGTGTGAGTAGTATGTGTACTGGATTTTCCGCACACCGGGTCACAGGGTGGCCCTAAAGGGTTCAATCCGACGGCCAGAGAGACATTCGATCTTGGTGCAATTGCCTTGTGACAATCCTGGAATCAGGTCTGGCTCGCTACACTTCCCTCGCAAGCCGGTGTGGGTTGGCTGGCTATTATCCGAATACCGTGCCATATGGCCCGATGGCCGTGGAAAATCCGCTAATCGATTAAATTACAACGAGTTACAAGCTTGTCCTGGAAGGGAGAGAGGGGATAGTTGGAGCATATTGACCGCGAAATAGCGTGGTCCCACGATATATCACGGTGGATTTCGTGGGGGTGTGAATGTCCTTCGGGAGACTCAGTCGGAGGATGCAGGGAATACTGGCGGGAGAGCGGGGTGGGGATGTGCCGGTCAAGATGCGGCCTGAAATCCTCCGCCGGTTCTCACAATACCGAGTTTCTTGATGCGGCTTCGCAGTGTGGCGGGCTTCAATCCCAATACCGTTGCGGCACCATGCGGTCCCTCGATAATCCCTCCACACTCTTCAAGTGTCCGGAGGAGATGCTGACGGGCCATTTCATCAAACGTGGACCTGTGGTTCTCAGTCCGTTGGGAAGGTCGGACAAGCGCGAGTTGACCGACGACCAGTGTGTGTCCTTCGCACACGATCAAGGCGTGTTCTATCACGTTTGCCAGTTCACGGACATTACCCGGCCAGTCATACTCCATCAGCACCCGCATGGCCTTGGGATCCACGGCCGTGATACGTTTGTTCGTTCGGCGCG
>JADLEA010000067.1 GCA_020846365.1 Bacteroidota bacterium | reverse complement strand
GGAAGATTGCAAGTCAATGCCGATTTGGCTACGTTGAGGCGCCGATTGCATTCGGCGACCTGGCACTTGCCTTCTTCCCGCACGAAGCGCACTGACCGTGCATCTGCTCTCGTGGCTCATCTCAAACAGGGAGGTGACGAGCTTCCACGAGCTTGGACGAAGACAAGGTTTCAAGGTCCTGGCAATCGACGCACGCGAATTTTTCCAGAACGAACCGCAGATATTCCATGCCGAAACCGTATCCGCCCATCCCCACAGCTGACTTTCAGGCATTCGTCCGCGTCGTGCGCCGGCTTCGCCGCGATTGCCCCTGGGACCGGAAACAGACGCACAAGTCTCTCCGCCACGCCCTCATCGAAGAGACATACGAAGTGGTGCAGGCGCTGGATGACGGGGACATGCGGGAGCTCAGCAAGGAACTCGGAGACCTGTTGCTCCATGTCGTCCTCCAGGCCACGATTGCGGAGCAGAATGGCGAGTTCTTGTTGCGTGAAGTCTTGGTGCAGGAGACAGAGAAGTTGATCCGCCGTCATCCGCACGTGTTTGGAACCACAAAGGTCAAGAATTCGGAAGAGGTGAAGCAGAACTGGGAACGCCTCAAGATGAAAGAAGGGCGCACGTCCGTGCTGGAGGGCATCCCCCGCTACATGCCGGCCCTGATCAGGGCGCTGCGCGTGCAACAACGGGCTGCAAAAGTGGGCTTCGATTGGGAGAACGAAGAACAGGTGTGGAAGAAAGTCCGCGAAGAGCTGGAAGAGGTGCGCGAGGCCCTTCGCGGCAAGAAGCACGTCAAGCGTGAGGAGGAGTTCGGCGATCTCCTGTTCGCACTGGTGAACTACGCGCGCTTCCTCCGGATCAACCCCGAAAACGCCCTGCGCGGCACCATCGAGAAGTTCACTTCACGGTTTCACTATATCGAGGCGCAGCTCGCGAAGAAGGGAAAGACCGCACACGACAGTACGCTGGAGGAGATGGACGAGCTATGGGAACAAGCGAAGAAGAAGAAACGGTTGCGCGCTCGCAGACGTCCTGCCTGATCAGCCGGCACCGGGTCCCGGCTGTTCGTTCTCGCCACCCTGCAGTCCGCCGTTGTGATACTTCTCATACGCGTCGATGATGTCTTTCACCAGCCGGTGACGGACGACATCCTGCTTGTCGAAGTACACGAAGGCAATCCCTCCCACGCCACGCAACACTTCCTGAATCTGCACGAGACCGGAACTCTGCTTGGTGGGAAGATCGATCTGGGTCACGTCGCCGGTGACGATCGCCCGTGAGTTCGGTCCCAGGCGGGTCAGGAACATCTTCATCTGCATGGCCGAGGCGTTTTGCGCCTCATCCAGAATCACAAACGCGTTGTTGAGCGTGCGACCGCGCATGTACGCGAGCGGGGCGATTTCGATGACACGCTTTTCGATGTACGCGCGGAGCTTCTCGGCCGGGATCATGTCATCCAGCGCATCATACAGCGGGCGAAGGTACGGATCGACCTTCTCCTTCAGATCTCCGGGCAGAAAGCCAAGACTCTCCCCTGCCTCAACCGCAGGCCGCGTGAGGACGATCTTGGTGATCTCGTTGTTCTTCAGGCTGGCAACCGCAAACGCGACGGCAAGATAGGTTTTGCCGGTCCCTGCCGGACCGACGGCGAAGACGATATCATTGGCGCGGATTTGCCGGAGATACTCGCGCTGGCCCGGCGTCTTGGAACGGATGATCTGGTTCTTCGTGAAGAGGATGACGGAATCCAGCTCGTCGGTGGACAGCCCCGACGTCAGGGATTTTGGCACCGCGGGTTCGCCGTTCACGGTCACCAGGTCGATGACGGTTTCCACGTCATTGGTCGTGACCGAACCGTTTTTCTTGAGGAGGAAGAGGAGTTCCTTGAAGATGCGTTCGAGTTGATCCACTTCTTCGGCGGTCCCGCGCAGCGTTATCGTGTCGCCGCGTACGACGATGGTTGCATCGAACCGCCGTTCAACAATTTCGAGATTGGAGTCGTTCAGTCCGACCAGGCCGAAAGTGTCGGCTCCTTCGATCTTGATCTTCTTTTCAGTCACGTCCGGAAGTGTATGTCCTGAAGATAGAAACCCCCTTCCCTGTGCGGGCACAGGAAAGGGGGCTTGCTTCGAACCGAGGAATCATCAACAGTTACTTGGCCGGAGCCGGAGGAGTCTGTGCCGGGGCTGCCTGCATGGCCGCTGCCGCTTCGGCTTTTCTCGCGTAATATCTCCTTGCCGCGGTCTTCTCTTCCGCCGTCATTTCCGTGCCCTGCGGAATCGTCAGTTTCTGTCCGGGATGGATGATATCAGGATCCTTGATCTGATCCCGGTTCCCCTGCCAGATACGCGGCCAGAGCCACGCATTGTCATAGATGTCCGGCTTCTTGGAGATGTTCCAGAGGCAATCCCGATCCTGCGACCACGTGCCAACTGTGTACACCTTCACCTGCTTGGCGAGCGTGTCTTTCAGGCTCTTCACCTTGTTATCCAGCTCCGTCAGGCGATCCCAGAATTCCGGAACCAGGGACAGCTTGTTGCCCCAGAGTTCTTTTACCTTTGCTTCCAGGTCGGTGATTTCGCTGCTGCGGGCCATCAGGTCTGCATCGGAGAGCCGCATGAGTTCGGCAGCTTTTGCTTCTGCTGCTTCGATTTCCTCGCGATACGCGGCGGCCTTCTCGCGGTCAGAACCGACAAGGGCGTACAGCTCGTCCAGACATTTTTCGTAATCGGCATCCAGCTTCACGGATGTCGAATTCGCAGCGGTGATTGATTCATCCAGGCTCTTGAGTTTCGCCTGGAGATCATTACGCATCTGCGTCATCTTGGTCATTTCCTGCTGCCACTGATCCTTCGTCATCTCCTCCTGGGCAGTCGCCATTCCAACCGACAGGACAAGCACGGCCGCAAGCAGGAAGAAGAGTATGCTATTCGATTTCATGTTCTAAACTCCTTGCTGTGTGGTTCACTGTGCGAGCCGTTGTTTCACGATCTGCTGATCGTCATTGCATTTCTTCAGTTTTGCGTTCTTTTCTGCAATGATACGATCCAACTCTGCCTTTTTCCCGTCTTTGTCCTTGATTTCCTTCTCCAGCTGGGCCACCTCGTCCTTCAACGTCTGGAGTTGCTTCAGCTGTTCTTCGTCAGGCCCAGATGAGCACCCAGCCAGCAGGAGCGACCCGGTGAAGAGGAGCGTCACCCCAACGGTCGTGACCTTTCTGTTGAATTTGTACATGTGAACCCTCCTGAGATATGAGCTAATACTATGGGGTACTTGAATTGGCTTTGCAGGTCAGAACGAGTATAACAAAAAAACTTACGTTTGTCAAATGATTATTTATTAACGAATTGGGCAGATTTCCTAAAGGAGTCCCCGTTCCGCAAGGCTCGTGGACCGGTCGCCGGCGACGATCATGTGGTCGTGAAGCGGTATGCCGATGATTTTCCCCGCCTCCGCAAGCTGCCGCGTGATCTCCACGTCCTCGTTGCTTGGCTCGGGGTTCCCGCTGGGATGGTTGTGCACCACGATTATGGCAGCCGCACCGTTGTCGATCGCAACTTTATAGACTTCGCGCGGGTGAACCAGGCTTGCGTTGAGCGTGCCGACCGATAGCTCCACATCGATTTTCAGCGCGTTTTTGGCGTCCATGACCAGGACGTAGAAGACTTCCGTTTTGCGGTCACGCAGCAGCGGAACCATGCGCCTGGCGACGTCTTCCGGAGACCGGAACACCGGCCTCACCTCTTCCTGTTCGGCCTGAGCCCTACGCCCGATCTCGAATGCGGCCAGCAGCTCGAGTGCCTTAGCAGGTCCAATCCCCTTCTGTCGCATCAGCTCGCCAGGTGTCCGCGAGCCGATCGTCCGTAAGCTGCGCTCTCGAACCAGCAGGGTCCGGGCAAGATCCAGTGCCGAGGATTCTGAGCTCCCCGTGCGCAGGATGAGCGCCAATAGCTCTGCATCAGATAGGGTGTGTATGCCCTGCCGGAGGAGTTTTTCTCGCGGCCGTTCATCCACCGGCCACAGGGGTATGGGGGCGCTATTCGGCCTGGATCTCATCTACCCGGACGACATTCCTCCCATCGAACTGGAAAATGGGAAGCCACGTGTTCACTCTTCCGGGCGAAAAACCAATCTTTGAATGAATTCCCTGGAAATCCCTGACATCGGCGAGCGCTCTGCTGAGACCCTGACGGGTGGTCGCCCCTTTCCGCAGCTCTTCCAGAACAAGCTCCGCGGTATCGAAGCCGTACAACGTGTTCCTTGACGGCCGTTTCTTGAACCGGTTCATGAAGCCCGAGACCCAGAACCGGAACCGGCCCGACAAGGTGTCCACATCCGTCTCGCTTTCAAAGAGCACTCCCGTACAGTAGCGCCGGTTGGCGTCGAGTTCGGGAAGGTTGTTCCACTCTCCCGAACCGAGAAGTTGTGCCTGGAAATTAAAATAGACCACCTGCGACGAGATCACTCCGATTTCGGCCGGCGAGCTGATGGGCAGGTAGATGCCGTCGATACTGGTCACGGGATAGTCCAAACTATCCACATTCCTGTCGTCAAACACCACGGAGATCCCGAGCGAGTCAAGTTTCTCCGGAGCATCCGGGCCAAGGAGCTTTATCGCACTCACTGTCGCGCCTTTGTTCATCAGCGAGTCCAGCGTGCGCACCGAGATGCCCAGTCCGACCAGCTTCATGAGTTCGCCCAGCTTCTTCTTCCCTCCGAACGCAATCTGGGGATCTGCGCCCGCGCGCATTCCCGCGCGGCGGATTGCGCCGAGTTGCTTCTTCAGGTCGGACGCGCCCCGTTCGTACCATTCGACCGCGATGAGCCGGCCGCCCAGGCGGTGGACCTCTTCGCCGAAGCCTTCGGCAAGAAATTTTCCGTACGCATCGGACGGGGCGAGGACCGCAAGTCGTTTGAATCCGCGGCGGAGGATGGCGTACTGGGCCATGGCCCTCCCGCGGGTTTCGTAATCGGGGTTTGCCTGGAAGATGTGGTTTCCTATAGCCGCGATGCCGTTTGCATTTGCAGTGGGGGTAACCAACGGGATACCCTGCTCCTGCGCGGCGCGAGCAGCGGCCACGGCGGAAGTGGAAAAGATCGGGCCGAGAATCGCGGCCACCTTGGGATCCGCTGCCAGTTCGCGGACTGCTTTGGCGGCAACGGCCGGATCGCGTTCCGTATCACGGTTCACCTGAGTTACCGTGATGCGTTGAATCGGATCTGCGGCGAATTGCTCGATGGCGTAGCTGACGCCATCCAGAATATCTCCGGCAAGCTCCTTGGCTGCCGTCGGGGCTCCGTCTGTCATGAGAGGGAGAAGCACGCCGAGTTTCACATCGCTGCGCTCGGTAATGCGGCCAAGCAACGCCATGACACGAGGAT
>JADLEA010000066.1 GCA_020846365.1 Bacteroidota bacterium | reverse complement strand
CGGCCACCGCGGTGGTAATCTGCCGATAGCGCTTCACGATGGAATCGCCGGCTGCGAACACTCCGGGGAGACTTGTCTCCAGACCCTGGCCTACGACGATTTCGCCTGCCCCGTTCAACGCCACGTGGCCAGCCAGTGTCTCCGTATTCGGGACATAGCCGATGAACACAAACGCACCGTCCACGCTGATCTCTGACTTCTCACCTGTCGGCTGGTGCTCTATAATAACACGCTCCAGTGACTCCTCGCCGAGGAACGCGACGATCCTGGATTCCATACGGAACCGGATCTTCGGATTCCGTTCCGCCTCCTGTACCGCATGCGGAAAGGCCTGGAAGTGATCGAATTGGTGGACGATCAATACGGACCGGGCATATTTCGTCAGGGAGACGGCCTCCTCCAATGCTGAGTTCCCGCCTCCAACCACAATAATGTCCTTATCCTGGAAGAAATCCCCGTCGCATGTGGCACAATAGGAAATTCCCTTTCCGCGAAGTTCGGCCTCGCCCGGAACGCCGAGCATCCTGGACCGACCGCCGGGAGCAAGGATGACTGCCGGTGCTGTGTAGAGCTCTCTTCCATTGATCTCAACCAGCTTGACCTCACCCTTCAAATCCATGCGTGTCACGCTGACATTCGCACGACTCTCGCATCCGAAGGATCTTGCCTGATTCTTCATCACGGTAGCCAATTGATATCCGCTGGTGGTCTGCACGCCCGGGTAGTTGGCGATCTCATGCGTGAGCACCATCTGTCCGCCGACCGGACCTTCGTTGAGAATGAGCGTCTTCATCTTCGCCCTGGCGAGGTAGATCCCGGCAGTCAATCCGGCCGGCCCCGCACCTATGACAATTGCGTCAAAAGACTTCGCGGTCATTTCACCACTGCCTTTGCAGAGAATTCGCTGTCAAGTATCGATGTCACCTGATCCCGGTTCTGAATGCTGCTGGTTGCATTGGCTACCTTGCCGTTTTTGAAATAGACGGTGAACGGCAGCCCGCGGAAATTCCGGCATTCGGGAAGGTTGCGGATGACATCCGCATCGGGAGTATCAAAAGCCATGTCACGGAAAGCCACGTGGGAGTATTCTCCCTGAAGCTCGTCCATGACCTCGTACACCGGAATGCACATTGGGCCCATACGCCCGCAGCATACCATGACATTCTCGTTGCTCTTGATGGTCTCCTCCAGCTCCTTAGCCGAAAGGATATGCTTTAGATTTGTTTGCAGCATGTTGATCCCTTTCTTGTGGTTGCTGGTGTGATGCACCGAACGCCGAAAAGGGTTCAGACATCGAAGGACGCCGTTCCGGTCCACGGCGCACCATGACCCTTTGGGGAGGGTGAGTGCATCTCATTGATGTCCGCTAGTCATATTGTTTGGGAGTCACAAAATCCTCAAGAATCCACAAAAAACGGAGTCGAAATGGTCAAAAATCTGGGTACGCCAGACCGCATCGTACGGTCACTTCTCGCCGTGGGGGCGGCGATTGCCATAATCTCGGGGGCAGTGACGGGGACGGCCGCAATAGTCCTGGGCGTCATCGCCGCGGTGCTGCTCCTTACTAGTCTGGTCAGCTTCTGCCCACTCTACGCGCCTTTCAGGATCTCAACGGCTCCCAAAGGAGCGAAGAAGTAGGAACACAACGGAACTTCACAGGAACAACATCGGTTGAGAGCGGAGGATCACCAGTGACCCCGGAAAGCGACGGTGCTAAGGGAAACCAAGCGCTGCGTATTCACCGAGGGATATCCGTCGAAGACTTGATAACCTCCTTTCCGGAGTCCGTGGCCTTCATGGTGAACGAAGGGCTCCCATGCTTCGTGTGCGGTGAACCCACGTGGGGAACGTTTGAGGAGATGGCCCGGAAGAAAGGGAAGTCCGACGCAGAGATCGATCGGCTCGTCGCGTCTATGAAATCAATTGTCGGGAGGCAGAACGCATGAAAGTGCTGACCTGGAAACGCCTAGCGTGGATCGCGGGCGGCGGCGCAGCGGGCTTCGCATGGTACTACTTCGTCGGCTGCCGGACCGGTGCATGTCCGATCAGCTCTAATCCATACATCAGCGTTGCCTATGGAGCCATCGTCGGAGTCATTGCTTCATGGAACAAGCCGAAAAGCAAGAACGAAAGTAACAACTAACATCAGGTTGTCGGGGATGCCCGCAAGGTGCTGAATCCGGGACTCGATATCGTCCAGTGGGCCAAATATGTACACAGGACGGCCGGGCGGATTTCCACGGATTGGAAATGGAAGCACCGAGGGCAGAAATGCCGTCTTTTCGGAATGGCACGTAGTTTGATGCGGAAGCCAGGGGCTTCTGTGATGGAGGAACCCATGACATTTAGCGGTCATGCAGCAGTGCACTACTTGCATTGGCAGCTCGTATGGATAGATATGATACGTTCCGACATCATGTCACTTCCTGCCGTGGCATCTACCTTCTCCCGCTGACATGGTTCCTCGCGCTTGTTGCGCTCTTCGTCTATTGCTCGAGCACTGTGGTGCTGCCAGGCACTCCAATCCTGCTCTCTGTTGCCCTCATCGGACTTGGCCTTTTCGTTCTCGGGCTTTGGGTTTCCCACTCGTACGTTAGGAAATTCGAGCGGCTTCGCGAAAGCCTGGATCAGGTAAAGCATGTAGAAGAAGCCCTTCACCTGGACCATATTCTGTTGCGCACAGTTATCGATAACCTTCCCGATTCCATCTATGCAAAGGACCGCCTCGGACGAAAGACTCTTGCTAACCTGGCAGATGTACGCAACATCGGGCTTCAGGCAGAAGCAGAAGTCCTGGGCAAATCGGATTTTGATGTCTACCCGAAGGACGTGGCCGAGAGATTCTGGACTGACGATCAGAAAGTCCTACTCTATGGACAATCAGTGCTGAACCGCGAAGAGTTTCAGATCGGCCAGGATGGGCGCGAGCGTTGGCTGCTGACTTCCAAAGTTCCGCTACGCGATGAAAAGGGGGTGATCGTGGGCCTTGTGGGAGTCGGCCACGACATCACGGCGAGAAAGGCGGCGGAAGAACGGGTGAAGCAGCAGACGCACGCGTTGGAGGAATCGAACAGGGAATTGATCGCCTCAAACGCCAAGCGGGAGGCCCAGGCCGAGCTTTTGAGACTTCAAGCGCAGGAACTGATCGCTGCCCGCGAGTCCGCCCTCGAAACATCCCGTCTGAAGTCGGAATTTGTTGCGAATATGAGCCACGAAATCCGGACCCCGATGAACGGCATCATCGGGATGACCAGCATGTTGCTTACCACCGAGCTAACGGCGGAACAGCAGGAGTATGCGGAGATCGTCCGCCAGTCCGGTGAAGCACTCCTCACCGTGATCAACGATATCCTCGATTTCTCGAAGATCGAGGCGGGAAAACTGACGTTTGAGGTGCAGGATTTTGACCTGATCTCTGTCGTGGAAGGGGCGATCGAAATCCTCGTCCCGCGCGCCCAGGAGAAGAAGCTTGAACTCAACTCCTTCTTCGATCACGAGGTCCTTCACGGACTCCGGGGCGATCCCGGACGGGTGCGCCAAATCATGGTGAATCTCATCGGAAACGCGATCAAGTTCACCGAGCAGGGGGAAGTGACGGTAAGCGTCGTCGCCGAGCAGGAAACCGAACATCATGTGAAGATCCGTTGCGCGGTGGCAGACACGGGAATCGGGATCTCCAAGGATGCTCTTCGCCGGCTCTTCAGCCCCTTTTCCCAGGAGAACGGCTCAACAACCCGCATCTATGGCGGCACAGGACTCGGGCTCGCCATCTCCAGGCAGCTTGTTGAATTGATGGGAGGCACCATCGGCGTCGAATCCGAGCAGGGGAAGGGGAGCACATTCTGGTGGACCGCGACATTCGAAAAGCAACGCGCAGGCCGCGTCCAGTCTGCTCCGCGCAAGAACCTGGCAGGGTTGCGCTGCCTGATCGTGGATGACAATGAGACCAACCGGCGAATCGTTCATCACTACATCCTCGCATGGGGAATGGAGAACGGATCCGCGGAGAACAGCCGGCAGGCACTGGATCTCCTGCACAAAGCCGTGGAAGAAGGCCAACCCTACGACCTGGCGCTGGTGGATATGCAGATGCCGGAGATCGATGGAATGCAGCTTGCCGCCCAGATCAAAGCGGATCCCTCGCTCGCTCACACGCGGCTCATCCTCCTGACCTCCATGGGACATCGGCAATGCACGACGCTGGAGCAAGCCGGTTTCAGCGCCGGGCTCACGAAGCCCGTGCGCCAATCGCAACTGTTCGATTGCATCGCCAGCGTCATGGGGGACACTATTGACCTCGTGTCTTCTCCGCCACCACAGGCAAGCGCCAAGTCTATTCCGGCCGCTGCCCCAGGGACGAGACCTCTCCTTATTCTCGTGGTCGAGGATAATGCGGTCAACCAGAAGGTGGCAGTCCGGATGCTGGAGAAGTGTGGCTATCGCGCAGATGTGGCCGGCAACGGCATTGAAGCTGTCAAAGCCGTCTCGCTCGTTCCGTACGATATCATTCTTATGGACTGTCAGATGCCGGAGATGGACGGCTTCGAGGCAACCGCCCGGATTCGCCAGATGGACGGTCCGGGTAACCATCGAGCCATCATTGCCATGACTGCGAATGCGCTGATGGGAGACAAGGAGAAATGCCTTGCGGCAGGCATGGACGACTACATTCCCAAACCCATCCGCCAGTTAGACCTGATTGCGGCGATTGCCCGCGCTTCGCGGACTAGAACGACACCTGAAAAGCTCCCCACCTGACCGTCCACGCAGTCCCGCCACGCCCTCCCGTTTACGGTGTTGAATCTCCCTTCCGGGGACAGTATATTACTGCTGGAGCTACGAACTGCCCACCAAGAGAGGCAGACGGCAGAACATGCGGCCGATGAGGCCCCCCCGGTGACCACCCACATCCTGCGAATTGACTGTCCTGACGCGCCCGGGCTCGTGTACAAAATCACGGGTTCACTCTTCCGGGCCGGTTTCAACATCCTCAGCAACCATGAGTTTGTGGAGACCGCCACGGAGCACTTCTTCATGCGGACGGCCTTCACGGGCGAGGCCGCGCCTGAGGCGGTAGCAAAGGACCTCCGGGATACGCTGGATCCCTCTGCGGTCATCCGCCTTGCCAGAGCGGAACCGCAGCGAATCGTCGTGTTCGCGACGAAGGAACCCCATTGTCTGGGGGACCTTCTCCTCCGGCATGCCTACGGTGAATTGCCGGCTTCCATCCAGGCGGTGATCAGCAACTACGACTCCCTTGCTCCATTGGTGCGGCAGTTCGGGATCCCGTTTCATCATGTCAGTCATGTGGGTCTTGATCGCGCTACTCACGAGCAAGGCATTCATGATGTTCTCGGTCAATACGATCCCGCGTACCTGGTGCTGGCGAAGTACATGCGGATTCTGACGCCGGGCTTTGTTTCCCGCTACGCCGACCGCATCATTAATATCCATCATTCGTTCCTTCCCGCCTTCATGGGCGCGCAGCCGTACCAGCAAGCGTATGACCGGGGTGTGAAGATTATCGGCGCCACCGCTCATATCGTGACCGACGAATTGGATACCGGGCCTATTATCGCTCAGAATATCCTCCCCGTGGATCATTCCTACACGGCGGCGGACATGGCACAAGCAGGTCGCGATGCGGAGAAGATTGTCCTTGCGAAGGCGGTGAAATTGATGCTGGAAGAACGGGTATTCCTGTACCAGAACCGGACGATCATTTTCGAATGAGACCAAGCGCCACTCTGCGGCGGCTTCTGGCCGCCGGCGCTATGGCGTGGATCCTTGCGGGATGCAAAGAGTCCACGGTGGGTCCCGCTTCGGGATCCTTCCCGACAAAGCTCTACCCGTACGAAGTCACATACGACGCTGCCGTTTTCAAGCAGCGACGCGATGCCCTGGTACGGGATATCCCGGCCGGCAGCATCGCGTTGCTCACGACGAACAACGTCTACCTCCGCAACGGAGACATCGACTACGAGTTCCGTCCGGCTTCCGAGTTCTACTACATGACCGGTTTTGACGAGCCGCATGCTGTCGCCATACTCCGTCCGAAGCAAGCATCTCCCGGCTCAAGCGAGATGATCATGTTCGTGGAGGACCGGCAGGGGACTCTGGTACAATGGTTGGGCCCGGTACACGGCCCGGAAGGAGCTGTACAGTTTTTCGGGGCAGACTCGGCATTCGAGTTTGCTTCGCTTCAGCCATATCTTCGCGCAATGCTGCAGGCCGGCGGAGCATCTTCCGTCTATGCCAACCTCGATGACAATGAGGAAGTGCGGGAAACGTTCGTGTTAGCGGCCGGTGCAGCTTATCCAGTCCGCGATGTAGACACGCTCATCAGCGCGTTGCGGCCCGTAAAGGTTCCTCTGGAGATTGCGCACCTCCGCCGGGCAATCGAGGTCTCGTCGCAGGCATTCCTGGAGGGCATACGGTCGGTTCGGCCCGGAGTCTATGAATACGAGATTGAGGCCGTCATGGAATTCGTGCTTGGCCTGAATGGCTGTCCCGGCCCCTCTTTCCCAACGATCGTTGCCTCCGGACCGAATATCACGACCATTCACTATATTGCCAACACCCGGCAGATGCAGGCAGGGGACCTGGTGATGATCGATTTCGGAGCGGAATATGGGTACTATGCCGCGGATCTGACCCGCACACTTCCTGTCAGTGGCGCGTTCAACGCGGCGCAAGCCGCTATCTATGACATCGTCAAGACCGCGCACGACTCCGTGATCGCAATTGCAGCCCCCGGCGTGAACTTCAACTCGCTGACATCTCTGAGTACTGAACTTTTGATCGAAGGACTTCTCCAGCGAGGCGTGATCAGCGGCTCCAAAGGAAGCATCATTTCTTCGGGACAATACCGGCTCTACATCCCGGCGGGGATGGGGCATCAGATCGGTCTTGATGTGCACGATCCGTGGCCTATGGATGCTTCCGGCAACAGAGTCCTGCGGGAAAATATGGTCCTTGCCATTGAGCCCCATCTCTATCTGAATGCCGGCGACCTGACCGTTGCGCCGGCGTACCGGGGCGTGTGCGCCAGAATTGAAGATGATATCCTGATCACAAGCAGCGGGTGCGAAGTCCTGAGCGCAGCACTGCCGAATACGCGGGCGGCTCTGGAGCAATTGATGATCCGCTGATGCTCACCCGGCGTGGGCAGTCCATCACGCCTAGCGCAGATTCAAGAACGATCAGATCCATCCGACTTCAGGAGGGGAACCATGAAGTTGTCATCCGTCTTGACGTGCGTTGTGTTGACTACGTCCGTTCTGAGCACTACTGTCGGGCACGCGGGTGGAACTCCGCGCCCGGTTGTGCTGAATCAGGCCGGTTTTCCCGGAGTGTTCGCCAAGTATGCCTTCTCTTCGCAACCCGCTGACAGTTTTATGGTTGAACGACTGCCGGCCGGAGAGAAGGTCTTTCGGGGACCTATGATTCTGTGGAAAACGGCCGACCCATCCACGGGACACACGGTGTACAGGGGAGACTTCTCCAGCATGGAGGAAACGGGCCGGTGCCGCGTGATCACGTCGCACGGCGATACGTCCAGCGTCTTCCTGATTTCGGATTCCGTGTACGATGATGTCTATCGGAAAGCCCTGAAAAGTTTCTACCTGCAACGGTGCGGGATGTCGCTTCCCGCCGCGTTCGCCGGAGTGTATCAACACACCGCGTGTCATCTGTCCGACGGAGTCTTTCATGTGTCCACGGATACAACCGGCGCACATGCGGCAACAGGCGGCTGGCATGATGCCGGCGACTACGGGAAGTACATTGTCAACGCAGGGATAACCACCGGCACGCTCCTGCTGGCCTACGAGATGTACCCTGCGCGTTTTGACGGCGACGATCTCGGGATTCCGGAGAGCGGGAACGGCATTCCCGACATTCTTGATGAGGCGCGATTCGAGCTCGAGTGGTTTCTTACCATGCAGCGTTGGGACGGCGGGTTCTGGTTCAAGCTCACGAGGGCCCAGTTCGAGGGGTTTATCCTGCCGCAGGCGGACGCCGGGACTCGTTACGTCTACCAGGTGTCCTCGACAGCAACCGGAAACGCTGTTGCGGTACTCGCGAGAGCTGCGCGCCTCTACAAAGATTTCGACTCCGCTTTTGCGCAGACGTGTCTGTATGCAGCCACGGGAGGGTGGGAATTCCTTTCGGCTCACGGCGGGATCGTACCCGCGGGTGGCTTCAAGAACCCGTCCGGGACCGCCACGGGCGAATATGGCGATGGGGACGATACGGATGAGCGGCTCTGGGCAGCCGCCGAGCTTTTCGAAACAACGGGCGATTCTGTCTACCACGCGGAGCTCCAGCGATTTCTGGCTTTCCGTTCATCGTTTGACGCAGCCATGTCCTGGGGCTACGTGCAGCCGCTGGGACTGTTGACCTATCTCCGTTCGAAGCAACCGGCGGCCCTCACCGCGAGCAGGAACGCTCTTCGTCTTTCCCTGAGCGCGTATTGCGCAAACCAGAGGTCCAGGAGAAACAACAGTGGTTATCATGTGGTTCTTCAACCCGGCGAGTACGTTTGGGGGAGCAATGCTGTCGCATTGAATGCGGCCGTTCTCCTCCTGGCAGGGTGGGAAGAGACAGGCGACACTTCTTTCGTCATCACCGCCGCCGATCAACTACACTACATCCTGGGCGCGAACGGTTTGTCGCGCTCGTATCTGACGGGTGTCGGGGAAAATCCTCCGCTGTATCCACACCATCGGCCATCGGCTTCAGATGGCGTGGCAGCGCCGGTCCCCGGTTTGCTGGCAGGCGGTCCGGATCAATACCTGGACGATGACGCGCTCCGGGCACGCTTCACCTCTGCCACGCCTCCCGCCCTCTGCTACCTGGATACGCTGCCGAGCTATGCGTCGAACGAAATCGCAATCAATTGGAATGCTCCCCTGGTGTTTGTCGCCGGGTACTTCAAGCAGGTCTCAGGTCCAACCAGCGTGGGATGGGGAGAAGCGGCAGCCCCGGCGGGCTTCGTGCTGGAGCACGCGAATCCCAATCCGTTTAATCCCACAACCCTGATCCGCTATGGTGTTCCGAATAGCGCTCATGTGACGCTCACCGTATTCAATTCGCTGGGGCAGCAGGTTGCCCAGCTTGTGGATGCTGAAATAGATGCCGGGTATCATCAGGTGACTTTCGACGCTCGTGATTTGTCCACCGGGGCGTACTTTTACAGGCTTCAGTCCGGTGATTTTGCACAAACGAAGCGAATTCTCCTTCTCAGATAGCGGGCTCACACCATGGTTTGCCGACGCTCATTTCTGAAAACCCTCGTTGCGGGCGGTGCCGCGCTGGCAATCCGGCCGCACGAACTGCTCGCGGGACGGCAGTCGACTGCTGCCACATACTTCGGCGTCCACGCGTTCATCGAATCCCACCCGGACGCGGTGTTCATCATGCGCACATCCGTCGACGCAAAGACGAACAGCGCGGCAGTGCTGGAAGCCGGCCTCACTTTCGGCTCTTCGGTGTTCGTCCCCATGACCGTTCCGGGCACGCCTGTCAGCCACCGCGTCGCGATCAAGCCGAACATTGTCATGATGCCTCTTGTCGGGGAGAAATACATGGGCATCGTAACGGACCCGCATTTTGTGGAAGGAGTGATCCAAAGCTTGAAGCTCCTGGGATTGCAGGGGACTCAGTTCTATCTGCGAGAGGTGAATTCTCCCGCACAGTTCACCAACAGCGGCTACGCCCAGATGGCCGCTCGAACAGGTGCGGATCTCCGCGACCTCTCTGACCCCGTGGGAGTGCTTGCGGAAAGCGATCTTCAATGGATCGACGTGCCGGACGGACGATGGTTCAAGAAGATCCCGTATCTCTGGCCCGTGAATGCACCCGACACGTGGCTCCTCAACATCTCCAAGCTCAAGACACACCTTATGGGTCTGAGCCTCTGCGCCAAGAACCTCCAGGGAGCTATTCCTTCCCCCTACGTCGTGCATTGCGCGAAATACGGTGAAGCCTGGAATCTCGATCCCGCACACGTACGGGAGGATGCCAATGCCCGGATCTGGGATGATTATCAACGACACCTCGCCGCAGGTATTCCCCGATGGGACAGGCCGGGAGCGGAAGGGGGCATCTGGCAGGAGGTTTGGGCGGCACGATGCGCCGACAACAACTCCGTCACACACCCGGCACTCCACATCATTGAAGGCATCTACGGGAGAGAAGGACCGTTCGTTGAGGGACCCGGAGACGACGGGCAGGGGATCGACCACCTCACGAACATGATCATCTTCGGAAAGAACGCTTTCCACGTGGATAACATCGGCATCTGGCTCGGCGGCCACGAGCCAGGCAACTTCGGGTTGCTTCACATTGCCGTCGAGCGAGGACTCGCATCCATTCTGAATCCACATGAGATCCCGCTCTATGACTGGTTTCCGGATGGTACGTGCGTCGCGACACCCGTGGAAAGCTTCACACGGGCCAGCCTCCGGACGCAGTATCTCTGCCGCGACTACGGAGGGCAAGCGGAACCCAGCTGGCATCTTGTCAACGAGCCGTATGCCTACGCGCCCGTCCTGCAACGGCAGCTGGCGGTCAACGCCGGGTGGAATATTGTCTCGGTGCCGGTCCTCGCGGCGAACAGGGCGGCCACGGCGCTCTTCCCGGGTGCATCATCCGATGCGTTTGAATTTGAGAACGGGTATAGTTCCGCCGCGACGCTCGACATGGGAAAAGGGTACTGGCTGAAGTTCAACGGATCAGGATTCTGTTCGGTAACCGGCTCGCAGGCAACTCACCGAACAATTCCGGTGCGGCAAGGGTGGAACCTGATCGCCCCGCTTGAATCCGTCGTCGCCACTGACGACATCATTTCGAACCCGTCCGGCATCATCGCTTCCGGCTTCTTTGGCTACAACGACGGCTCCAACGCCGTGGAAACGCTGGAAGTTGGACGGGGGTATTGGGTGGAGGTGGACGCCGACGGCGTGCTCATTCTTCCTGCGGGGTCTCCGAAGCGGGGTATCCCGGATGCTCGCATCGAACGGCCGGCAACACGCATTCTCCTCAGAGATGCCTCAGGACACCAGGCCGTCCTCCTTCTCGGGCATGAAACGAATGCCCCATCAAAAGGAAAACTCCCCCCACTGCCTCCGCGTGGCGTGTTTGACGTGCGATTCTCCGACGACCGCTTCATTCACGGTCCGGCACCCTCCCATCAACTCTGTCTGCATTCGGCCGCCTATCCGGTCACCGTGACCGTCGAGAATCCGGGGAAACGGATGCTGAGACTCAAAGACAGCTTCGGTGCGGAGTTGGTGGACGCTGTTCTTGCGCCGACGGCTCCGGTGACAATCGAGCGTGACTTCGGAGTGCTCAGAATCGAGGAGAGTGCCGCCCCTCTCAGATTCGAGCTCTGCCAGAACACGCCGAATCCCTTCAACCCCACGACAGTAATCAGTTACACTCTGGCCGAGCGCGCGACGGTCACGATCGACGTGTACGATCTGCTGGGGAGAGCGCTGAGATCGCTGGTGAACGAGACGAAGGAAGCGGGTACCTATCGCGTGACGTTGAATGTGGATGGGCTGGCCAGCGGCATGTATGTCTACCGTATGGTTGCAGGCAAATTCCATGATGCGAAGACCATGGTGGTGCTCAAATGAAACGGACTTGCGTGACTGGATGGATTCGTTCCAAGCATTGGGTGCTGGCGCTGTTCGCTCTGGTGACTTGCGCGACGATCCCCGTGACGGCGGGAGAAGAGCGGCCGGGTTCCACGATTGCTGCTGCCTACAGTTTTGCGGTCACGGTAAGTGACGGGGCCGGTGGATCGCAAACGCTGTTGATAGGAGTTGATCCCTCTGCTACCGACGGCATCGACGCTGATCTGGGGGAAGTGGAGCAGCCGCCCCGTCCGCCTGCCGGTGTGTTCGATGCCCGCCTCATTGGCGATGATGTTTTTGTCGACGGATTGGGAGAAGGTGTCCTTGTGGACTATCGACAGGGAGGGGCCAGCTTCAGCGGGTTCTGCGAACATGAGCTTCAATACCAGGTGGGAAAGGGTACAACAATCACCATTGCCTGGGACCTGCCCGCGTGGGCGATAGGTCATCTCCGGGATCTGGTTAGCGGAAGTATCGTGGATGTAACCATGAACGGAACGGGCTCGTATGTGGTCACGTCGCCCGAGCTCCTGTCAAAACTTGCGCTCACGGTGGGTTATGATATTCCCGTGCCGGTTCAGCTGTCGGAATTCACCTGTTCCCTCACCGGCGCCCGAACCGTGACCCTGCGGTGGAAAACACTGAGCGAGGTAAACAACTACGGGTTCACCGTTCAGCGGAGATTGCACGAGGCAGAGTTGTACGAAGACATTCCTGGAGGATTCATTGCGGGGAGAGGCACGACGCTCGAGCCCCAATCCTATCTCTTCACGGACACCACCGTGCAGAACCCGGGGACATATGCCTACCGGTTGAAACAAGTGGATTTGGACGGCACCGTGCACTATACTGATGCAGTCTTCGCCGTCGTTTCGGCGACGGGAGTCCCGGAGACGCTGCCAGGAACGTTTGAGCTTGCCCAGAATTACCCCAATCCCTTCAATCCCGCCAGTACTCTCATCCGGTTCACTGTAGGTGGGAATGCACCGGTTGCGGTCAGAATTGTTGTATTTGATCTGCTTGGAAGAGAGGTTGCCGTGCTTGTTGATCAGAGCATAATGCCTGGCGATCACTGGATCAGGTTCGACGGCCGTGGCCTTTCAAGCGGCTGGTACACATACAGAATGGAAGCGGGGGATTTCGTTCAATCAAAGCGGATGCTGCTGCTGAGGTAGAGACCAGCTTCCCCCGGGTTCCCCACGCACGGTGCAGTCGGAGTCCCGTCTGATGCTGCTTCAAGAGTGCCGCTCCACGTATCGTTCGGGTTCTTGCTGCCTCCGATGTGCCAATCCTTGTTCCGTTTGAGTTCTTGCTGCATCCGATGTGCTAACCCTCGTTCCGTTCGGTTTATTCCTGCTTCCGAATTGCCGGTCCTCCTGCCGTTCGGGTTATAGCTTCAAGCAGACCGCCTCCATACGTGTCTCCGGTCAGTTCCCAGAACATAATGCCGCCGAGTCCCTGATCCCGGGCATATGCCGTCTAGAGTGACACGGAGCGCCTGTCATCAAATGTCGCGTAGAGCCGGTTGGCCGGGTCGTACGCGTACGGGGCTTGAGCCGTGGAGTCCCAGAACACGGTGAACGTACCTTCCGAATCCAGGAAGGCATCGAGTTGACGAAAGCGGACGTACCTCTTGAACTTCCCCTCCTGAAACAACCCGTTGTTGCTCCCGTCCACTTCTTCCCAGACGCGCGCATAGAAGGCCGCGCCGATAACAATCTTCCGCCGCGGAACGCCGAGTGAGTCGAGCAAGCGCACGGCATAATCGGTGGATTCCAGTTGGCCCGGGGTGGAGAAGAGGGCCGTGTGGTGCCCGGTCGTGGTGCTGTAGCCGTTCACCAGATCATACGTCATGACATTTACCCAGTCCACGAGCGGGATAACGAGGTCCCATTCCACCGCCTCACGCAGGTAGGCCGGGAAGCCGCCTGCTGCGAAGCTCACCTCATAGTCTGTTCCCAGCACCGCGCGCAATTCCGTGACAAGGGCAGTGAAATTCCGTTTGTCCTCCGGAGCGAACCGGTGTCCCGGATACCCCTCGATCGCCGGATATTCCCAGTCAAGATCAACACCGTCGGCGCCAAAAAATTGCAGCAGCTCTTTCGTGGACTGGGCGAAATCGTGCCGGGCTTCCGGCGAGGAGAAGGTGTCGGAGCAGGGCTCGCATCCCCCCCATCCGCCGAAGGAGAGGTTCACTTTCAGCCCGGGGTTACGGCTTTTGAGAGCCACCATCCGGTGGATCTCCGCGCTATCGGCAGAGTTGTCCACCGTGAGTTTCGTGCCGTTGAGGTGGAGAAAACAGTAGTTCAGATGTGTCAGTTCTTCGATGCGGTACTTCTCGATGTCCGTGGCGCCCCCGTGGACGTACGCAATGATCGCAGGACGGCGTACGGTTTGGCCCGTGCACGATGGAAGAGGGGAGAGAAGAGTCAGGAGCACGAGCAGGCAGGGAAGCACTGTCGCCGGGGGACGCACGCACGCGATGGCATGCGTGGGCGTCCGCTCCGCGTTCACACGCCGGTGAGAGCGGAGGAGAACAGGGGAGGCGCCTCCGGAATTCCAGAGGCGCCTCTTTGCAGTGAACTGCATCTGGTGCGGACGCGCGTTACTTCAACAGCATCATGGCGCGCGTTGTGGTGAACGACTTGCTTTCCAGGCGGTAATAATACGCGCCGCTGGCAAGCTGGTAGCCGTGATCATCCAATCCGTTCCAGGTGGCGACATATGTTCCCGGAGCCAGTTCCGCGTCGGTAAGCGTGCGAACCTTCTGGCCCAGCATGTTGTACACCACCAGCTTCACATATTCGGCCTTCTTCACGCTGAACTCGATGCTGGTGGACGGGTTGAACGGGTTCGGGTAGTTCTGTGACAGCGTGAATTCCTGGGGCACGGATTCGACGCGCTTCACATCGGTCAGCAGCCAGGCCGCTTTCTGAGCCGGGAACCAGTTCAAATCTCCGACCGGGAAGCCGTCCTTGCCGTAGGTCATCAGTGACGTGTTGGTATATGCGAGATTCTCCGGCAGCGGCCATGTCGGGGGATACAGCACGCCGCTCGGCTTGTAGTGCCACGTTGAATCGAATGCGTTTATCGCAATATCATGGAGGTAGTCAACGACCTTGTCCACGTGACCCGTCACCGTTGCGTCAAAGGCGGGATCGATGCTGTTGTTGTTCTGGTAGACGGCGGTGCCTCCTGCCGCTGCGACGGTGTCAAGCGTGGCCAGGCCCAGGTCGTTGATGAATCGGGACGGCGTCAGCACCCTCTTCACATACCCGCGGCCGCCGCTGATGGTGTAGTCCACGCTGTCATACATTGCGACGGTATCGTTGTATGACTGGTAGAACGACGTCACCGCTGAAGGAGTGAAGTACACGTTGTTCTCCACGTCAATGCTCCGGGACGCCGGCTGGAGCATATTGGCAAAGACGCCCCTCGCGGAATCCACGTACACTTCGGGGCCGGTGGTCGCAATGGTGTTCCACGTCATCTGCGCCCTGATCTGAATGATGCCGCTGGAGACGGTGTCGGGATAGTTGAGGAACGACCCGCCCCAGAGATACTCAGGGGTGCCGCCCATCGCATGCATGCCGTAGAACAGGTTATTCCGGATTTGCAGATGCGAACCTTGCCGGGTGAGGAAAGGATTCACGATCCCATACACGAGCGTGTTATGCTCGAAGATCGACTTCACGTCGTAGCCACGGATGGACCAGAGGTAGGAGTTGTTGCAGAAGAACGTGTTGTTGATGAACTTCACGGTGTCGAGATGGTTCGGAGCGTCCGTCATAAACGGCTGTCCGCCAAACCACGACGACGAATGCTGATGATTCCGGAAGATGCAGTCCTGCACGTCGAGCTTCGTCCATTGCGAATAGATCCGGATCCCGGATTCGCTCCACCCATCGAAGATCACACCGCGCAGCGTCACGAAGATGCTGTCGGCCTGGATGCGCATGCCGGCACTCCACCCCAGCCAGTTCTGGTCGGACCGGACGGAGAGGAGATAGAGGTTGTTCATCGTTACGGTAGCACCTTTGCCGATGAACTCAAAGAAGTGATCCACCGACGAGTTGTCCAGCAGGATGGCGGGTGCAAGCACGGGCGGTCTGATCGGTACGCCGCCCGAGGATGAGTCGTTCGCGATGATATGCAGCGAACCGTTGATCTTGATCGGCTCGGTCACCTGGTATACGTTTCCGCGACGAAGCTTGTAGACACGATCAGGATGCGCACGAACACCTCCGGCGAGCGTGTCGCCGTTAATCACGTTGTTGATGTTCCCGGCAGGAGTGGCAAGAACGAGGAGCGTGTCCCCCGCTGCTTGCGCGACCTGGTGCGACGGTGCGACACATATGACGACGAGACCCAACAGGGCCAGAGCATAGAAGAGGTGTTTCATCATGCTTCTCCTTACGTCTTGTGGCTGTGATGGTGGTTAGTGGCTGCGGCGACGCTACTGCACTGCTCAACTACACTCGCGACGGGAACTCAGGCATGCCGTCACTTCCCGTCGATGACACGCCTGCTACAACCTGATGCGGATCCCGGCATCAGCGGTCATTCCATAGCGCTGCTCGGACGCCGGGAATCCATTCTTCTGGTTTATGTCGACGTCATCCTCTCCGGTAATGTTGTTGATGTTGAAATATACCTGCATGCCAAACCACGGGAGTTCCTGCTTTACCGAAAGATCCCAGCGGGCAAACTTCTCGGAATTCACCCTGTTCTGCATCCAGAAATCGGGCTTCTTGAAGATGTTGTCCTGATACAGGAGCGAAAGCCGGGCCGAGAATCCCCCGAAGTCGTATCCGATCGCGAGGTTCAGGATGTCGTTTGGCTGATGGAGCAGCCGGGTGGTGTACGTGGTGTCGTTGATGATCGTGATCGAGTTCCCATCTTCGTCGTAGATGACGATCTTCTCGGTGCGCGGATAGCTTGCTTCGGAGAATATGTGCGTGTAGTTGATGTTGAACACGATTCCGTTGAACGGTTCAGGCAGGAACCAGAAGTGCGTCTGCCACTCTGTCTCCAGCCCCAGGACGTCGATTGGGACGGGATTGTTGATGTATGTATTGAACTCGTACAACTGGGTGGTGCTTTGTGGCAAATCGGGATACGGGCTCAGGTCCGAAATGTAGGTGTGCGAGAAGAAAATGAGATCCTCAATCCGCTTCTTGAATCCGTTCACCGTGAACAGGCCGAGCTCGTTCGTATAGACGGATGCCACGATGTCGAAGTTCTCCGAACGGGCGGGCTTGATCCGCCAGTTGTTGTAGGAAATCGCGGCCGACCCCACGAAGTAGCGCGGAGTAATGCTGCTGTAGTCCGGATCGTTCAGCGTGTTCGTGTCCGCGAAGTGGAGCTGGAGCCAGTCCAGTGGTCTGTAACGAACGTGGGCCATCGGCAGCCAGTAGCCGTGCGAGAGCGTCACGGTGGTGTCACTTCCGGCGATGCCTCCCGGAATCGTCCGGCCACGCATGGCCGTGTAGGTCGTGGTGAGGTTCTGGTAGCGGACGCCGGGAAGAACCGTGATGGCGTCGCCGATGTTCAACGTGAACATGGCGTAGCCAGCGCTCTTCTTCTCGTTGCCGTTGTAGTCGTTCACGAAGGTCGCAAGGTTGTTCTTGCGGTATCCCTCGTACGTAGGGGTCACCTTTGCATAGGGCAGGAGCCGCCACATGAGCGCGGGATCCGTCGCGTAGTTCAGGGTATATTCGCCGTTCAGAAACTCGCCGATCGTGTAGCTGTCGTTGATGAAATTCAGAAAGCTCCCGACCGCACGGCCGTTGTCGTCCAGCTCCGGATAGGCACGAAGGAATGCGGTAAGAACGGCGGCTCCTCCGGAATACAACTGCGAACCGTCGCTCTGGTTGTAATCATAGTCGCGAGTGCGGTACTGATGCACGCCGCCGAATTTGATGCTTCCCGTGAGCAGATCCGAGAACGTGATATCGGTCTTGAGGTCCAGGGATCCTGTGAGGGAACGCTCCTTCTGAAAGGACTCGGACGTCTGAATGATATCGAGGTTCGCATCCGCAGCGTTAGGCCTCGCGACCGAGGCGAGAACGGTGGGGTGCACCTTGGCCAGGCTGTTCGCGGTGAAGCCGGCGTCATTCTGCCAGAAGTTGTAGAGGAGATCTTCAGGATTCCTGCTCTCGGTGTAGCTGTGGGAGAACCGGCCTTCGATGCGGAAGAGGGAGACGTCCTGCTTCACGCTGATGAGATTGCTGATGACGTTCAAGCGGTTGTTCTTGTCCGAACACGTGTACCAGAGGTCGTTGTTGGTCTGCCTGACAGATTGTGTCCGGAAGACTTCGTGCGTCCGGCTGGAGCTCACGAAATTCATGAAGCCGATTTCGCCCGTCTCGTGCTGGTAGTCCAGAACCACCGTTCCTCCGGTGCGCTCCCGGTTTCTCCACACGTCGGTGAGGTCCAGGGACTGCAGATCGGGGTATGGCGCGTCAGGGTTTTCCTGAAGCTTCTGAGTAAGGGAGTACGTCGCTCCCAGTTCATTCGCGCTCAGGTTCCGTCTCTCGGCGGACGCCTGAATGAAGACGCCGATCGCGTCATCCAGGAAACGGCGTTCGAGGGACCCCACGAAGCGGTAGTCGTTGTAGGTGTCCTTGAGCTGGTTGAATCCACCTTGTGTTCTGATCTCCACAAGAGGAAACCACTCTTCGTCAAGCACTGAACTTGTGAGGCCCTTGCCGGCCTTGCGCAGACCAAAATTCACGACCCCACCAATGAGCGTGGCATCCATGTCCGGTGTGATCGCCTTGATGACTTCAATGCCGCCGAGCATGCTGGAGGAAATCATGCTGAGATCCTCTGCCCTGTCGCCGAGGATGTTTCCGGATTCCGTCAGTCGGGACGCATCGGCCGACGTGAGGTTGTTGCCGGAGGCGACGTCGCTCGGCAACTCCACGCCGTCGATCGTGATCTGATTGAACTGGGGAGAGAGGCCGCGGATGACGACCTTGGATCCTTCACCGCCCGTCCTCACGAGAGAGACGCCGGGGAGCCGGCTCACGGATTCCGCAGCGTTCGCATCCGGGAGTTCCTGTATGCGTGCGAGAGAGACGGCATTCATGACGGGCATGGAAGAGAGCTGTTTGTTGATCGCCTGCATCTGACCCTCAGCCTGCGCGGTGACCGTCACGCCCTCTCCGGTGATGCCAAGGTACTCGAGCGCAAAATCCTGTTTCACCTCGGCGTCTGCCCTGGCCTGCACCGATCGGTCCTGCGGTTTGTACCCGAGGTAGGAAGCGCGGAGCCTCACGGTGCCGGCGGGGACGTTGTGAATGGTGTATCTGCCGTCCACATCCGTCACCGCGCCGAAGCTGGTGCCCACGACGCTGACATTGGCAGAAGGCAGGGGCTCATTCGATTGACCGTCTTTGACCGTCCCCTTGATGGTCGCGCCCGACTGCGCCGTGGCGGGAATCGACAGCGCGCTGAGCGATAGGAGGAGCATACCTGAAAGGTACATGAGTCTGCGGAACATGCGATTCTCCTTCACAGTAGTCCTACACCAGGAACGGAATGTGTTGCGTGCGAGAGCTCGTGTCTGTTGCATACATGAACGTTCTCTCCACGTGAACCTCTACATGGAAATGGTGATGTCGGCGAAGATACCTCGTATCGACAGCGCTGCCGCACCCAGGAGCGGGGGATTGTCCAGCAACGACGTCGGGAGGATGGTTGTCGGGCGTTGTCGTGAGAGCGCCCTGCGACTCTGCGCGGCCTGCGTCATGTCTTCGCTCACCAGATCCCAGAGCTGCGTGATCGGGCCGCCAACGATGACCACTTCCGGGTCCAGGATGCAAATCATGTCCCCGATACCCACGCCGATATGTTGCGCCCACAGACGAAGTGCTTTCAGCGCATCAGCATCGCCGGTGTGCGCGGCATCCGCGACATCGGAAAGGGAGGAAGGTACCGGAGCTCCCGGCGTGAGTTTCTTCGCTTCAGCGAACCACTTCACCACGGACTGTTCGGACGCATAGAGGTGCCAGCATCCGGCGTTGCCGCAGGCGCACTGTTCGCCGCCTTCCACGACGGTCATGTGACCGACCTCTCCCGCACCGTGGGTGTCGCCGGCAAGGATACGCCCGTTGATCGCGATCCCTGCGCCGATGCCGACGCCGATGAGGAGGAAGACAAAGTTCGTGGCGGTGAACCGGTGCGTACCCCAGAGCACCTCGGCCATGGTCGCCGCCTTCGCATCGTTCTCCACGCTGATGGCTTCCACATCCGGGACTTGTTCACGGATAAGGGTCGCAAGGTCCACCTTGTTCCAGTCGAGGTTTGCGGCATAGAGCACTTGTCCCTGGCTGGAGTCCACGATGCCGCCGACACTTGCGCCGATGCCGTAGAACTTGTGAGGTCCGATGGTGGATCGCAGGGCGTTGAGGCGGGCGACGCATTGGGCCACGAGGGTTTCGGGGGAGCTGACTTTGGTCCAGATCTCGTCCCGGGCCCTCAGGGTGCCGTTGATGTCCACGATCGCGACGCGGGTGCAGGGAGCATCGAAGGAGATGGCTCCGACGAAATGCTTTCCTTGCCGGAGGCTCAGGTTCACGCGTTTTCTGCCCACGCCGCCGCCATGATCCGGGGATTCAACGAGGAGCTCTTCGTCGATCAATCGCGCCACGATAGTGGAGACCGTGCTTTTGTTTAGTCGAGTTATGGCTGCAAGTTCAGAGCGGGGGATCGGTTGGCGCCGGCGCACGGTCGAGAGGATGATAGACCGGTTGATATCGCGGGCGACCTTGGAGTTGATTCGAGTGATCCCTTCATGTCTATGGCGCCTTGTATGCATGAGAGAGCCAGAAAGAGTTCGGTAGGATAGGGGTTAGTTTGTATGCACGACGAACTTGCCAGGGCTTGGTTTCTATGCGAGTTACGGGGAGAAGAATTAGTTGGTTGTGCAAACAAACTAAACGAATATACATGGCCACACCGTCCTTGTCAAGTTAAATCTTTCGTTTTCAAAAGAAATGCGTTCTGTACCAGCTATTTCACGACGAATCGCCGCGGATCAACCCATCGTCACGACGAGCTTGTGGACCGATCCGGGTTTCTGAGGGGGGATGGGAAAGGCGACGGGGACTCCGTCACAGGTCACGGACTTGACACCCTTCTGAACACGATTCGGGTTCTCAACCGCGATCTGGAAGGTCGCACCCCGCCACTGGCGCGTGACCGTGAAGCCATTCCATGAGGAAGGTACGCAGGGATCCACAACAATTCCGTCGAACCCCACCCGGATGCCCAGCATCCACCGGGTGGCGGCAATGTACGCCCAGCCGCCTGTGCCGGTCAACCACGGGTGCCTGGCGCGCCCGTGCGCGGGATGATCCCGCCCGACAACGAACTGGCAGTAGGAGTACGGCTCCGCTTCGCGCACCTCAATCACGTCGTTCTGGTTGTACGGCAGGAGGGCATCATAGAATTTCATCGCACGATCACCCCTCCCAAGCTTGCACTCGGCCACCATCGCCCATGTGTTGGGATGGCTGAACACCGATCCGTTTTCTTTGATGCCTTTGTACACGCGGGTCACGTACCCTATGCTGTCATCGGGCGTCGAGAAGGCCGGCCAGACAAGTTCGATCCCGAACGGCGTAAAGAGATGCTCGTCCACCGCATCCATGCAGCTCCGTGCCCGCTCCGGTGACGCGACGTCCGATATGACCGCCCAGCAATTGCTCTCGAGAAAGATCTTTCCTTCCTCGTTGGCGCAGCTCCCGATCCTCACGCCATTAGCGGTGATGCCGCGGATGTACCACCTGTCGTCCCAGAGCTCCCGCTCACATGCCGCTTTCACCCGCTCCGCCATGGCCGCATACCGCCGGGCGTCGTCATGCCGCCCGAGATGCACCGCCGCCTCCACGAATGCTTCGAGTGCCCAATGATGCATGAAGGACACCATCGCACTCTCGCCGCCACCGAGGTTCAGGCAGTCGTTCCAGTCGGCGCGCAGGCCCTTGCAGATACCCGTTCTTCCGACCTGCTCCGCGGAGAAATCCAGCGAGCGCTTCATGTGCTCGTACACCGTCCCTTCGCCGCCGTCAGCGAAGGGGACAACATGATCAAAGAACGCCGTCTCGCCGGTCTCCTTCACAAACTCACAGATCGCGGGAACGATCCAGAGCGCATCATCGGAACACGTATCCTCAAGACCGTGGACAACGTCGGCGGGGGTCGGGGTGGGAACGACCGTCGGGAGTTTCACGCTCTGGATCGATTCCGCCTTCGGTTCGAACACTTCCGGATCGAACAGATGGAGCCCGTACCCTGCGCCGACCTGCGCACGCAGGAGTTCGATGATGCGCTGCCGGCACTTTCCCGGATTCGTGTGCACGACGGCCATGACGTCCTGGGATGCGTCACGGTAGCCGAGTCCCGTTCTCCCTCCGACCTCGATGAAGGAGGCAAAGCGCGACCAGACAATGCACGTCTCCGCCTGCAGAAGCGTCCAGGTGTTAATCATCGCATTCATCCCCGGATGAGGCGTCGCGCATTGCAGCACTGACGTCTTCGCCTCCCAGTAGCTCCGGAGCTGGCCGAACGCTGCATCGACGGCCGACGGGCTCGAGTATTTCTTCCGCATTGCCTTCGCCTCATCCCGCGGCCCGACGCCGAGCATGAACAGCAGTCGCTCGGATGCGCCTGGCTTGAGGGCAAGGCGTTTGTGCAGGACGCCACAGTGATTGCCGCCCAGTTCCGCGCTGCTGAGACAATGGCCCTGCTCGACAACGAGGGGATTCGTTTCCGTGCGATAGGCACCGAGAAAGCGGTCGCGCACGCAATCGTATCCGTCCGGAGCGAAGTCTGACGTGAAGTAGTGGTATGTGGATGGTTCGTAGTAGAAATCGTACTCGATGATCCCGTCGGTGTACTCTGCGCCGCTCGCATACAGGGACATCTGCAGATTCTGATTGTCGATCTCGATGTGGTGAAAGGAGAATTCGACGTAGGAGAACACGCTGATGTTGCGGGGGCGTTTCCCGGTGTTCCTGACGGTGACGTCCCACAGCTCAACATCGTCATCGACGGGGATGAAGAGCAGCTGCTCTGCCTGGATCCCCTGGTAGTCGCACAGGTACCGCGAGTACGAGAGTCCGTGCCGCACCTGGTACCGCGCCTCTGCCAGGTCCTTTCCCACCGGTTGCCAGGAGACAGTCCAGTACTCGCCGGTGTCGTCATCACGGATGTAGACATAGTGACCGGGCCGGTCCAGCGGAACGCCGTTCTGCCGGAAACGGGTGATGCGATGATGATCGGGAGTCTTGTAGAAGGTGTAGCCGCCTGCGTTGTGAGAGATCACCGTACACAGATCCCTCACGCCCAGGTAGTTCGTCCAGGACACGGGAATGTCCGGACGATCGATGACGTACTCCCGGTGCTCGTCATCAAAGTGCCCGTACCTCATCGCAGTCTCCTTCTGCCTTCGCTGAGTGGTGCGTCATGTGAGCGCGTTGCGCTGCACCATGTCCGTGTCGCGCGACGCAACGAGCTGTCGCACTGCGCAGGTTCATGTCCCTGCCGTGCGGCGCGTCGTGTTCCAATATACGAATTCGAGGTGATTATGGTCGAGCTTGCGAAACTTTTTTTTTCGCTCATCGATACGATTGGCGTCGTAGAGGAGAAAGCTGTATCTTGCGCCAGCGCGGCTGCGCGTCGCGCAAGGACTGTGCATACGTAACGCAACTGCAATTCAAAGTCAACCCCTCATCTGTCTGCGGAGTGCATCGTGACAACTTTTCGCCGATGTGTCATCGCGTGTGGACT
>JADLEA010000065.1 GCA_020846365.1 Bacteroidota bacterium | reverse complement strand
GTCCAGCTTGTTTTGCCGATGACTCGCTATCAGCCTCTGCAAATTGCACACCCCGTCCCGGATGATCTGATTGTCATGGTCACTGGCCTCTTCGTTCCGCATGCACAAAGAGACCCGTTCCGTTTGCAGGTGGCTGCTATCCACCAAATGCGCGCAGCCATACACCCCGGCAGTCACACACTCCGTGTAAGGGTTTGTGCATCCAAAACGGGGCTCGGGCGGCTGCGCAGAGGATATGCCAATTCATGGCCGGCAGCGCGCGTCGAAGCTGGCACAGAATTGGCATTATCGATGAACTGAAGAAGGAGCCAGTTCGGTACGAGGGGAGATCAACAACCAAACCATCCTACCAAGGGGGGCGATATATGCAAGCCAAGCCACTCGCGTTCAAGTGCGTAATCTGGATATCACTACTGTGCATGTCTGTTTTGTTTCTCCATGAAGGCCGGACTCAATCTGTTTCTGTCAATGGCAGCGGAGTCATGGTTGCAGGGGAACTCTGGGATTCATTCAAGCCGGCAAAAACCGGTGGTTTCTATGACGAGAGAACTCGAGAAATTATCTCAACTGCCGTCCGCATAGGCAATTTTGAACGTCAGTGGACTACCCCTACGCACATGTGGCCCGGGGGGTGGACCAACGGCAACTTCTGGGGGAAGAACTTGCACATTTCCGTATTCGATCCGGATTCGACCTTCAATCCTCCCACCATCAGTGGGATGTCAAATCCGTCCTATGTCGCTTCATCCGGTTCTCACTACGCGCTCGCTGGCTCTCCGAACCCCGACTACGGCAAACAAGTGCCCGGCGTAGGGACCCCCTCGCGAGACTACGCCCGGGAGACCCGCTGGATTGACACGACGAAACGGCACCACGCTCTCTACGAGGCGGGATGGCCCACGACCGTGGGGGTTGACGTGAAACTGGAAATACACCAGTTCTCACTCAACTGGAACAATTTCAATGACTTCATCCTGATGAGAATCACCCTTACAAATACGGGATATGTCGATATGAACGCCGACGGATCTCCGGAGAAGTCGAATCACCGCATAGCGGCCCTGGCACTGAGCGCAAGCGGCGAGATCATGAACTCGTACCGCCTGTCCACGAGCGGCTTACGCGGCAACGCCTTTGGTGCTCAACGAGTTGCGGCCTACATCGGCGACACAGATGCAAAGGGAAATGCAACCGACCTGATGATAGATTTCCCCGGCGAGACCCACGCCGGCGACAAGAATATGGGGATGAATGACTATCCAGCGAGGTTCTACACCGATGTCTGGAGCGGCTGGTCCTGGCTTGCCGTGCGGAAGGAGGACGGTTCTCCCAAACCGACCACCTTCGGAACGCACCCCATCGGTGAAGGCGCTCAACGGGGTTGGTACACTTCTGCCGGACCCGGTCGCGGTCTTACGTTCGGATATGGAAATCCCAAGGGGACGTTCATCATAGCAACGAGCACCTGGTACCAGGATGGGGGGAAATCGCGGAATGACTCAACCCTGAACCTCAATCCCAATCCGAATGTCTTTGCGTCCGGAGACTCGGGGGATGTAACGACATTCGTACTCAAGCCAACTCCGGGACGGCCCGACGGCGACCGGAAGCTCGTCTCAGAGGAGATCGGCGCGGCAGCATTCGAAGCCAATACATATGAGTCCTCATGGACAAAGGGATTCTCCGCTCTCTTCAACTTCGACGGCGATATGTATAGTGGTGTCGGACCTTTCAGTCTCGAGGTGGGCGAATCAATAACAATTACCTGGGCCGAAGTCGGCGGCTACCGGCTCCGCGGCGTTCTCGACGCAATGGCGGCGGCACGGTGGGCAGATGAGCATGATCTCGCGATCCCGGAGCCCCCACCAACCCCGGACCTCACGGTCAAGACTCAGGCCGATGTCCCATTTAAGATCTACTGGGATGATCGCGCAGAATCAGACCCGTCGTTCGCGGGCTACAAGATCTATAAGGCGACTCGGGCGAAACCGGTGGACTGGCTCCTTGGTGGCATGCGGGGACTCGATGAATACTGGCGGACACCCGAGCCCGGCAACGTTCCGGATTCTCTGCTCGGACCCGTCAATCCGGAATTTTCAGCACAGGCCGAGGTGGCAGATAGGAGAGGACTTGCCGATACCTGGGGCCCATATGAGCTCGTTGCCATGATCACGAATTCGTCGCTTAATCAGTACGCCGATAGCTCTGTGGCAGGATACAATTACGTGTGGGTCGATAGCACCGCAGTGAGAGATTCGCTCACATGGTATTACGTGGCCGCGTATTCCTCCGGTTCGTATGATCTCGGCACCAGCTACGCCGGGAGCAAATCACCGGTCACGAACACTCTCGAGAGTTCGAATGTCAACAGGAACGGCGCGAGCGGACTCTGGATGGGAACCTATCCATTCGCTACCGGCCATGCATACTTTCCGAAGACCGCCCTGGGTCTGAAGTACATCGGCGCGGGGATTAAGGCGATCACTGTTGTTGATGTGGCGAGCACGGAAACAGTCCCCGTGAGGGCGTCTCTTGCCCAGAACTATCCGAACCCGTTCAATCCGGTGACGACCATTCGGTATACCGTCGGGGCAACCGGTGGTCAGTCGTCAGTTGCCGGGACTGTTCGCCTGGCGGTGTATGACCTGCTTGGCAGGGAAGTGTCGGTGCTGGTGCAGGAAAGACAGACACCCGGGAACTACGAAGCGCAGTTCGATGGTTCCGGGCTGTCGAGCGGAGTGTACCTGTACCGCCTCCAGTCGGGTTCGATTACAGAGACAAGAACGTGTTTGTTGATGAAGTAGCTTAGGAGTCATAGGGTCCTGGGCCCGGCAGTGCCGGGCCCAGCTGTACTGCTTCTCTTGGGCTGATTGTGCGGTCTCCCCAACTCAGCCCGCTCCCCGTCTCCTCCTGCAACAGGCCTGCGAAACGCCTTCTGTATCTCCGTTGAGTCAATACGCCCCGTAGTTGATTATGCAATCTCTTGTGCCCATATTCATTAGATAACTGAGCGTCTAACGCAGTACCCAGGGCCCGCCCATCATGGATCTCTTCCCGAGTGCGGCAGATTCCCATTGCGATCGCATAGCTCGTGTTGGTTCCCTTATCATCCTATTGTCGTCATTGCTCGTCGCTCCTGTGCTTCTCCGGAGCCAGACCTCCAGCACGGCGTTTCTACAGGGCATCGTCACTGACACCGATGCCTCCGGAGTTCCGCGGGCACATATAGAACTGCTGTACGTGCCGACTGGTGTCACGTATAGGGTTGCGGCAGGTGAGGACGGACACTACCATTTCACCGGACTTCGCGCCGGCGGTCCATACACGCTCAGGGTCTCACATATCGGATTCGACACGCACGTGCGAACCGGTCTCTATCTTCGATCATTCGAGAATGCGCGCGTGGACGTGACTCTGCGTCAAGTGAACCTGACAGGGGAGGAAGTGGTTATCACGGGGAAACAGAGAGATATTCTGCGCAACCAGTCATTCAGTGCGTCGCTTCGTGTAGACAAGGAACAACTGGAGGCCCTGCCGCAAGGGTCCGGTTCGCTGGAGGATGCCCAGCGCCTTTCCCCCTACATGGCCGGGCAGAGCGCGTTGGGTTTCAACCGGCTGTACAATGACGTGTCGTTGGACGGATTCAGCGTCGGCGACCAGTTCGGGCTGCAACACGCCGAGAGCATGCCGGGGGGAATGCAGGCAAGTCCCGTGACCATGGAGTCCATCCGGGAGGTACGGGTCGACGTCTCCCCGTTCGATGTCCGGCGGAGCGGATTCACCGGCGCTGCGATCTCGGCGCTTACCCGTGAGGGATCGAATGTCTTCACAGGAAGTCTGTACGGACATGCAGCCGGTGGCTGGCTCATCGGTAGAAACCCCGACGACGGCAGGTCAGACCTGCGGGGCTTCGCCGATGATCGGGCTGGCTTCCGGATCGGCGGACCGATCATCGAGTCGGGAGCTTTCTATTTTGTCACGGCCGAGTTCTCCCAGATGCGGGTACCCATCCAACGTCAGTTTGGTACCTCAACAACCGGGGGGACAATGTTCAGCTTCTCCCCCGAGGCGATCACGCAACTTCTGACGGTGCTGGATACAACTCACGGTTATGATCCCGGACGGATGGATGTCGTCTCCCTGCAACGGCAGTCGGCAAATGTCTTTGCGCGCCTGGATCTGGACCTTTTTCGCGGACAACGGATCAGCGTGCGTTACAATCTTCTCACCAGCCAGTCGGACAGACCCCCTTACAGGACCTCAGTCTTTTCGGAGGGCACCCTGGCTCGCAATGTGAATGCCGTGCACTCCCTTGTTGCCTCGCTGAATAGCGCGCTCGGGGCGTCCACGGCAAATGAGCTGCAGATTGGGTACACGCGACGGGAGTTCACATCGACTCCCCAGGGTACACCTTTTCCATTTGTGGATATCACCGAGCTTGACCGTCAGAGGTGGTGGAATCATCTCACGTTTGGGAGCGAAATCGGCGGAGACGGCAACCACGCGTCGGAGGATCATCTGGAACTCCGCAACAGCATGAGTACCAGTCTCGGCCAGCATCTTCTCACCGGGGGGATCCAGGGTGATATGCATTGGTTCAACACGCAGCTCTTGCCAGGCCGGTGGGGGCACTATACCTTCGCCTCCCGCGCGGACTTTCTGCAGGGGCGCCCCAGCGAATACGAATACCGGTATGCGCGCACGCCGGGTGCCGACTATGGCTCGCGCTGGCGTGCACTGCAGTTCGGCGCGTTCCTGCAGGATGAATGGACGCTCTCGTCCATCCTCTCGGTCTCGGCGGGACTTCGCGCTGACATTCCCGTTTTTCCTGATCGGCCGAAGAACAATCCCATCGTGCGCGATGCGTTCCTGCCGGCGGGATACGATCTCTCGACGACGCGGGTACCTGGAACACGCGTCATGCTGTCTCCGCGAATCGGATTTACCATCAATCCTAAAGCAAACGATTCGATTCAGGTGCGGGGCGGAGTGGGGGTGTTTACCGGACGGCTCCCCTATGCATGGATCGACAACCTCTACAATCACACGGGCCTGGACTACGTGCATATCAAGGAATCGGTGGCTCCCCCGGGATTTGTCGCCGATCCGACAGCACAGCCGGTGCCTGGGTCTACAAACCAACTGCGGGAGACAATGGAGATTCTCGCGATCGCCCCGAACTTCGTCCTTCCGCAAGAGGTGCGATGGAGTCTGGCCCTGGACCTTTCGTTCCCGGGGAATATTGTCTTGTCGTTTGAAGGAGTGTTTTCCCGGACGCTGAACGGTGTAGTGTTCAAGAATATCAATCTCAAACCTGTGGGCACCATGAAGTATGAGAGCTGGTACTATCTTTCAACTCCCGTGCCTGTCTTTGAGAGAAAGATCTACGGAAGGAACGACGACCGATTTACTGACGCCATACTCATGTCGAACGCGACGGTCGGAACCATGGCGTTCTACACTGTTCAACTCCAGCGCTCCCCCGACGACAACGGACTGTTTTGGACTTTGGCGTACAGTTTTGCCAGCACGAAGGACCTCAACAGCGGCACATGGGACAACGCCTATGATCAATGGAGATACAATCCCGCGCTTCAACCCAATGAACCAACACTGGACTACTCCGCGTTCGACAGGCGTCATCGCATCACGGCGGCAGTGTCGTACCAGTTTGAGTGGCTATCCGGCCTCCTTACGACCTTAGGCATGGCGTACACCGGAATGTCAGGCACCCCGTTCTCCTATGTGTATGACGGCGACTTGAATGGGGATGGGGAGTCGCTCAACGATCTCATCTTCATTCCGAGTCACTATTCGGAGATCACCCTTAGTGGCCAGTCAGGCCAAATAGAACCTGCCACTTCGTACGGCCATGAGCAACTGTTCAAGTTCATCGCGTCAGACGAGTACCTTTCGTCACACCGCGGGCGGATAGCTGAACGGAATGGGGCGCGGACTCCCTGGATACACCAGGTGGACGTGCGCATGACGCAAGGGGTGGCGCTGGCGGGGACCCACCGGCTCGATGTAAGCGTCGAAGTGCTCAACGTGCTTAATCTTCTGAATTCCTCCTGGGGGTTGGTGCAGACGGTTCCGAACCAGGTCGTCCCACTGCTCAAGACCACAGGGGTCGGCAAGACGGTGTTTCAGTGGGCACCAAGAACGTCCCCCTTGGTTCCGGAACCGCTGCTCTCGCGCTGGCGCCTGCGGTTAGGCGTCCGGTATTCCATTTGAGAATCGTTTGACACGGGATCCTCTATGTCACCAAGAGAACGAATCCAGGCACTCCTGAAAGGTAACCGGCCCGATCAAGTCCCCTGGTTCGGAGATCTCGACTACTGGGCCTCTGCTCTGATTGCGGAGGGAAGAAAACCGGCAGGGTTTGCACGGTCTGCGGACTACATCCAGTGGCATCGTTCACTCGGAGTGGGTTTTTACCTGCAAGGGTACTTCCCGTTCCGCACAATCCTGGATCTCCAGGAACGCACGTGGCAGGAAGGCAATCGCCGGTATCGCGAGCTTGTCACGCCGGACGGGAATTTGCGGGAGTGCTGGGAATACCTCCCTCAATCCTACGCCGAAGCTCCGGTGGAGCATCTGGTAAAAGCCGAAACAGATCTTGCCGCCCTGCGCTATGTGTATTCGCACACCTCCTGGGAACCGGACTACGATTTCGCCAATGAACGGCTTCAGCAGATTGGGGACCAGGGGATCCTGCTCTGCTATCTCCCCAAGAGTCCGTTCATGCACCTCGTCGCCCTGGAGGCAGGCATCGCGGCGGTAACGTTCATCGTGGCAGCGGCACCGGATGAATTCGCCGAAACCCTCGCCGTCATGCAATCGACCTTTGACAAGGCCGCCAGGATCGCTGTCGACAGTCCGGCGGAAGTGTTGATGATCCCCGAAAACCTCTCTTCGGAGATGGTCGGCCCACGCTTCTTTGAGAAGTACATGCGGGCGTATCAGGAGAAGTGGGTCAGAGAGATTGCCAGGTCAGGAAAGCACTCCTTCATCCATATGGATGGTACGCTTAAGGGACTCCTCCGCGAAGAGGCGTCAACGGGCGTCTGTGTGATCGAGGCAATGACTCCTGATCCCGTTGGTGACCTGCCGATCGGCCAATGGGCGGCACAAGCCAACACCCCTGGGACAATTCTCTGGGGCGGCGTCCCGGGGGGATACTTCACATCCAAGGTGAGTGATGAGGAGTTTGACCGTCATGTGCAGAACGTTCTGCAGGTCATGCGATCTCATCACCGCTACGTACTTGGCGTTGCCGACCAGGTTCCGCCCGATTGTCTCGAATACCGGGTGAGGCGGGTGGGGGAGTTGGTGGAGATGTATGGGAGATATGAGTAGTATGCGCCGCGAAACGTATATCGTGTTCTTCACCGTGCTGGTGGACGTGGTCGGGTTCGGCATCGTCATTCCCATCCTGCCGTTCTACGCAACCGAATTCGGAGTCTCTGCTACTGTCGTCACAATGCTCTTTGCCTCGTTTTCTCTCTGCTCTTTCATAAGCGCGCCATTTCTGGGTGCACTTTCAGATCGTATCGGCCGGCGACCGGTGATCATCCTGAGCATCATCAGCACTGCAATCGGCTGGTTTGTCTTTGCGAGCGCCACTGCCGTCTGGATGCTCTTTCTGGGACGGATCATTGACGGCGCCGCAGCCGGGAACTTCACCAGCGCCCAGGGATACATGGTCGATATCGCCAGGGACGAGAAGGAGCGGACCCGGAACCTCGGCATTCTGAGCGCCATCTTCGGGGTGGGGTTCCTTCTCGGACCGATCCTGGGTGGTCTGCTCAGCAGCGTCTCACATGTCTTTCCGTTCTGGGTGGCGGGGATTCTGGCAACGCTGAACGCGGTGAGCGCGATTCTGTTTCTCCCGGAGTCCAACCGGAACCGATCGACGGCAAGGATGGTCGGTTATCACCCGCTGTCTCCCTTGATCCGTGCATGGCGCGACCAACCATTACGCCCGCTCTATGTCACATGGACGGCGTTCGCTATTGCGTTTGTGATCGGGCAATCCGTGTTCGCGCTGTTTGTCAAAGATGTCTTCGGGTTCACCGCCTTTGCCACGGGGATGGCATTTGCGGCGGTTGGCGTGGTAGTCGTGGTGAATCAGACGTTCCTTCTCCAGCGCGTATGGCTGAAGAGGTTCGATGAAGCCAGACTGCAGGTGCTCATGTTGATGATCCTCGTCGTCGCGCTCCTGTGCATAGCAGCAGAGTTCCTTCCCCTCTTTTACGTCGGGTTGCTGGGACTTGGAACCGGCCAGGCGGTTCTGCGGGTGGTCGTGACAAGCCAGGTTGCCGGGAGTGCCGACCCGTTGCGGAGAGGGGAATCGATCGGCATCCTGACTTCGATCATGTCGGCGAGCATGGCCGTCTCACCAGTGATAGCCGGAGTACTCTTCGAAATCAATCATGCCGTGCCGTATATCCTGGCGAGCGTTGTGCTCCTGCTAGGGCTCATGGCACTCCGGTCGAGGTCAAAGAGGGAGCTTGAGAATGCCCGGGAACGGGAGGGCGACACCTGAGTCCCTGTGTGCCGCTGCGCGGGCGAAGGAACCTGCCACGCCGTGTTCTCGTAGGGGCAACAAAAGGCCGGAACCTGCGTACTCTACTGTGATTGTGGGCGAGTTGTCCACGGCAACAATTCTCCGTACCTTTGCCCGGTACGATTATCCACAAACGCGGAGTCAACGATGTTTCTCCTTGTGGCATTGGGTTTCCTCCTCCTGCTCTTCATCTGGGCAGTCGCGCAGTACAACAAGCTCGTCACGTTGCGGAATCAGGTGCAAAATGGCTGGAAGCAGATTGACGTCCAGTTGAAACGCCGGCATGATCTCATCCCGAATCTGGTCAACACGGTGAAGGGTTACATGCAGTACGAGCAGGAGACCCTGGAGAAGGTGATCCAGGCGCGGAATGCCGCAACGACTGCTTCGGGGGTCGCCGACTCTGCGCTCAAGGAGAATGCGCTCACGGGTGCACTCGGACGGCTCTTCGCCCTCGCGGAGAACTACCCGAACCTGAAGGCGAACGAGAACGTGAAGCAACTCCAGGAGGAGCTCTCGAGCACAGAGAATAAAATCGGATTTGCACGTCAGTTCTTCAACGACATTGCGACAAAGTTTAATATCGCGCAACAGGTGTTTCCCACAAACGTTATCGCGGGGATGTTCGGGTTCAAGCCGTCCGAACTCTTTGAAGTGACCGAGGAGACGGAACGCGCCGTCCCGAACGTTGACCTTTCTCTGAAGAAGTAACGGTCCGCTGATGTCACTCACTCCGCGGAACATCTACGAACAGCAGGCCCACAACAAGACCCTGACTGTTCTTGTGCTCGTGGGCTTCGTCCTCTTCGTTGGGTTCCTGGGGTTCGGTCTGGACGTCTTCCTCATGGGCTACGGGCTCGGGACCGACGAAGAGATGAGCTTTCCGATCCCGGTTGCGACGATTCTGGCCGCGTCGTTGGGAGGAATCAATGCGGTACGAAGCGCCCGCTACGGGGATGCGGCGGTTCTGGCATCGGCGACCGCCGTGCCGCTGCCGGAAGATGATCCGAAATACCGGCAAGTCGTGAATGTTGTGGACGAGATGTCCATTGCGTCGGGGCTTCCGCGGCCGAAGCTGTATTTGGTCCCCGATCCGGATCCGAATGCGTTTGCGACAGGCAGAGACCCGGAGCATGCGTCTATCGCGATAACGGAAGGCCTGGTCGAACGGCTGAGCCGCGATGAACTCCAGGCCGTGGTCGCGCATGAGATGGGGCACATACGCAACTATGACATCCGTTTGATGACTGTTGTCGCCTCCCTCATTGGGACCGTCTTGCTCATTACGGAGTTCGGTACCAGGATGCTCCGGTTCGGAGGAGGCAGAGGCGGGAAGAAGAGCTCGAAAGGGGGAGGCGGGGGGCTTGGGATCCTGATGCTGGTGTGGGTCGTTGCGCTCATCCTGGCACCCATCATCTCCCAGCTGCTCGCCATGGCAGTGTCACGGCAGCGTGAGTTCCTCGCCGACGCCTCAGGCGCTGAGTTGACCCGCAACCCGAACGCGCTGGCCTCCGCGTTACAGAAGATCACGGATGCAGACGAACCGACAAAAGCGATCAAGAAGGGGACAGCGCATCTCTGCATCGCGGATCCCCTGGGACGCCTGGCCAACGAACGGGAGGGATTCATCGCAGACCTCCTGGCCACGCATCCGCCCGTCGAGAAGCGGATTACACTTCTCAAAGCGATGGCCTACCAGCACCTCTGACCGTCGCACCAAAAGGAGGACTCGATGGATATCCGGTACATAGATCCATTGTATAGCGCATTTCACCGCATGCGAAGGGCATTGTTCCAACCCTTCGATCTCAAAAAATGGTTTGTTGTGGGATTCACGGCATTTCTTGCCGGACTGACCGAGTTCTCCGGGAACAACGGAGGGACCGGAGGACGGTTTGGCGACGATGGGGATCTGGAAGATCTCCTCTATTTCCCCCAGCACGTCCTGGAATGGATCTCGGACAATCCGGGATGGTTCACACTTATTGTCGTCGGGTTGATCCTTCTTGTTATCCTGGGGATTGTGCTCACCTGGATCAGCTCCAGAGGGAAATTCATGTTCCTGGACAACGTGATCCATGACCGCGCGGAAGTCAAGAAACCCTGGTACGAGTTCAAGCGCGAAGGTAACTCGCTCTTTTTCTGGCATCTCCTTTTTGGATTTGCCATGCTTGTGATAGTGGGAGGGTACCTCGTGTCCTGCTACGCATCCGTCGTGGCCATGTATGAGCACTCTGGCGAGTTTGCATCGATCTGGCCACCTCTGGCCGGGATGATCCTGGGATTTGTCGCCATCATGGCCTTGGTGAGCTTCATCGATCTCCTGGTCCGGGACTTCGTTGTCCCGATAATGTACCGATCCAGGATCGATGTGTGGGCGGGATGGGGAACGTTGTTCAAACTGCTCTGGTCGAATTTCTTCCAGTTCATCGGCTATGCGTTTTTCATATTGCTGCTCTGGATAATGATCGTCATCGGGATCGTCGCAGCGGTAGTGCTCACGTGTTGCATCGGCGGAGTACTGCTGATCATACCGTACATTAATGCTGTGGCCCTGCTCCCGGTCACCTATACTCTTCGAGCGTTCAGTCTGGAGTTTCTGGGGCAGTTCGGCGCCGAATACAAGCTCCTGCCCGAGCTGGAAACCGGCACAGCGCCTGGCGGAATCCACCAACCGTGATCACGGGGAAGGGCATGGTGAATGTGAAGCCGGATGTCCTATCGCGTGGGGCACGCTTGATGCGTATCGTCCTTGCCCTGGCTGTTCTGGCCGTGCTCGCACCGGTTTTCGTGTTGGGCCCCGGGGGACTCTCGGTCTCTCCATGCCTGTTTCACGAGGCGACAGGGTTGAGCTGCTTCACGTGTGGACTGTCCCGTTCACTCGACGCGGCGATGCACGGCCGGTTTGAGGCGGCTTTCCACTTCCATCTGCTTGGTCCATTCCTCCTGGTGGGGTTGCTCCTGCTTTCCCTTGTGTTGGCCGGGGAAGCAGTGACTGGAAGACGCCTTCTGGCCTTCAGGTCTGGACGGCAGAAACTATACCTTCTTCTGGGGATTCCTGCACTCTGGGTCATCTTCGGGGTGGGGAGGATCATCTACGAGTTGACCTGAAAAGGAACAAAACCCTTGTCTGTCTGGTTTAGGGGATGGGGAACCCGCTTCCTACCAACCACACACCAGGAGGGTCACATGATCCGGATTGCAGGTCAAACAGGCCGGTCGGCTCTGAAGGGCTTTTTGGTGGTACTCTTCGCCGCGTTCATATCCGGTTGCAGCGGATGCCAGGCACCGCCCATTGTCGATGCGCCTGCCTCGAGTCTTGATCTCACGGTTTCCGTGCTGGACATAGACGAAACTCCTTCAGACGGAAAGGTCATCGTGGTGATGCAATTCTTCCAGGGGGGGAAGGTCGTGCAGCTGGCTTCGAACATCTCCCTATCGTGTAACGGCGTTCCACTCACGTGGAACGGCCTGGTGGGGGGCCACGCCGAACGCATTCCTATCCAGGGAGTCGGCGGGACGTACATGTGCCTCTTTTCCCGTGGCGGGACGAACAACTCCGCAACGGTCACGGTGCCCCCGCGCCCGGTCTTCTCCGCACCAACCATCGCCGGAGCACTGTTGCCCCGATCAAGCAGCTTTACGATTCACTATGTTCCAGGAACCGGAACCTCCGTAAGGGGGAACGCCAGCGATGCATCGAACAGTAAGAACAACTCCCAGACCGATGACGGAACGCACGATGGTCTGGATGTGAGCGGATTCGCCCCGGGTCCGGGGATGCTGAGTATTACGCGTACACTGGAGGGGGTACTTTCCGGAACCGGATTCCTCTCAGCCAAAACGCGCTACGAGACCAACAAACAGGCAGCCATCACCTGGCTGTAGCAGTAACCGGTGTCGGATTTTGAAGTGTCATGTCATGAGCGATTGACACCCGGCACTACGAATTCGGGGCAGTGACCGGAGACACTAATCCTCATGGAGTCTGCACTACCGCCGAGCCCGGATGACAACGTCCGGGCCTGCGATTCGTCCCTCCCCCCCGGGAAGTTGCTCACGTGCGCTGTGCAAGAGAGCTCGCCGTCCCACGCCCACATGAACCCGATTTCTCTTGACAATAATTCCCTGTGTACTATCTTGAAGAGGTACAAGGAAACTCTGTGTCTGCCCATGAAGAGTGCAGCGAAAAATATTGTGTGCCTCCTTCTCGCCGTTGCGTACCTCACCCCGGTGATCCTGACTGGCGCGCCGATCGCACCGCTGGGCGTGGAGGAGCGGCACAAAGAGACCTGCGTTGAACAAACACATCGCGACTCGGGTCAGGCAATACGAAGCGGTAGGACCGTCCTGGTCTCGAAGCAGACAACGCTGCCTGCGGCCGAAGCTGTCAAGTGGTTATCGAAAGCAACCTTCTCTCCCGTTGATGTGCTGCCGGTTGACTCCGGGTTTCCCCTTCTTTCTGACGGGGACAACTGCCCACCGGCAGATCGCGCCCCTCCGGCCGTCTGAGCCCTTCCGGCTCACTCTTCTTCCGTAGTACTCCATCCATGTGCAGTGCGGCGTGAACGTCGTGTCGTGCGCTGCCGGCACGACCGCAGCCATCCGTGCTGTAAAAGTATGCCACAATTCAGCCACGTGTTGCCATACTGGGAGATACCACAATGCGTACAACGGGCCAGGTGCGGGTGCAGGTGGCAGATGCTCTGGTGAGTCTCATCTGCCGCTACGCAGAACGATACCACGATCAACCGGCGGACATGATCGAGCAATTCAGGTGCATGCCGACGGTCTGCCGGCTGGATAGACTTTTCAGCTACCGTTCGGATCCGATGATTGACGAATTCCGGGCCGCTCTGATGAGGCACGAGGACGGTGTGTTCGGAATCTGTCGTTCGTGCAGCAATCGCATCGGCGATGACCATCTTATGATCTTTCCATGCGCGAGATTATGTGAGGCATGCGATGAAGAACACACTCGAGACAACAAAACGCTTTTCCTTTCGGGGAAAAGAACGGTCCGTGAGGACTGCGGGAGAACTGCCGGGTCAAAACAGCGTGGCAAGGTCCATGCGTGACGCTAAATCGCGAGTGCTGTACGCGCGCAGGCAGCTCGCCTCAACCGGCAGGGCTGCGACTGTCGCCGGTCCCTTTCGCCGTGCATTACGTGAGGCGGCCTTAAGCACCGGGTACGCGCCGGTAGACTCCCTCGCCGGGGTCGTGAGTCGATTGGCTGCAGAGTCGCAGGTCCTAGACCTCCGGAGAGGGGCGGACGAGCAGAAACGAACATCACGCCGCGCTATGGGAAGAGTTTCTCGAGACGACCCCGGATTTCCAGAAAGCATACTCAAGGGTCAACCGGTGTGGAGAGCCCTCTCAGACATTGCCCGGCGTCAACGGGCTGACCTTATGATTCTGCACCTTCCCGGCGCCGGCCGACAGCGTACCCGATACGCCCGGCACCTCGTGCGACACGCACCGTGTTCCATCTGTTTGATCCCGGCACCTTCACCTGTCACGATCCGACGGCTTTGCGTTGCGATGGACTTCTCGCGAGAGTCGAGTAGGGCTCTCAGTGTTGCAGTGAAGCTTGCAGGCCTTACGGGGATAGCCGAGATTGTATGTATTCACTGCTATACCGTCCCTGTGGGCAATCTCTCTGCAGGAAAGCGATTTCTGGAGATGTCTGAGGCCATGCGCGATCTGGCAAAGGGACGCCTGACAAGGTTGCTGAAGAGGGTGAACACCGCAGGTGTGGTTACCCGCTGCGTCATCGAACAGGATCGCAATCCATCCGACGGCATTGTACGAACCGCCGTCCGTGAGAAAGCCGACATGATTGTCGTTGGCACGCGGGGACGGAAGAACTTGGCCGCCGCATTGCTTGTGCCGAGTGTCAGCGAGGCCATTGCCACAAAATCCCCTCTGCCCGTGCTTGCAGTGAAGCTTCCGGGCGAAGGGCTAACGTTGCGACGTGCGTTTATGTCGTTGTGAATACTTCCAGTCACGAGGGAGACGAGCGTTTTCGGAATTCAGTTGCAGAAATTCATGTCGGGTGCCCTTGATTTCCGTCCGTGAATTCCGTTCCTTCACGCATCCCCCGTGTCAACCGACGCGGGGCAATCCGCTTCCTGCAAGCCATGTCCAGACACCTGTGCGTTGAGCCACGATAATGTTCACCATTCCTGCAGTGGTCCTTACAGGTTTCGTTGCGTCTGTTGCTGCGCCATGGTTGTGGAGACGGCTTCCCCGCCGAATTGCGACCGGAATTCTTGTCTTCGTGCCGCTGGCGCTGTTTGCATATTTCCTCAATCTTGCCGGACCGGTGAGTGTCGGTCAAAGTTTTGGCGTATCGCTTCCGTGGGTCCCTCAGCTCGGCATCACTTTCTCGTTTGCGATTGACGGCCTCAGCGTCCTCTTCGCATTATTGATCACGGGAATAGGCGCTCTTGTTGCCCTGTACGCCAGCGGTTATCTGCAGGGGGATGCTCATGCCGGCCGCTTCTACGCGTACATCATGCTGTTTATGGGGTCAATGCTGGGTCTGGTTCTCGCCGACAACCTGATCCTGCTTTTTGTTTTCTGGGAACTCACGAGCATCAGTTCGTATTTCCTGATCGGCTACAACCACGAACGTCAGGAGGCGCGGGCCGCAGCCCTGCAATCCCTGCTCGTTACAGGAGTAGGGGGCCTCATCCTGCTTGCCGGATTCATCCTCCTTGGATCCGTGGGGGGGAGCTACGATGTTTCGGCACTCTTGCAGAACGGTGAGGCAGTCCGCTCGAGTCCCCTCTATCTCGCCGTCCTCCTTCTCATCGTCATCGGCGCATGCACGAAATCGGCACAATTCCCGTTTCACTTCTGGCTTCCCGCTGCGATGGAGGCCCCATCTCCGGTGAGCGCGTATCTTCATTCTGCGACGATGGTCAAAGCCGGGGTGTATCTCCTCGCACGCATCAGCCCGATATTGGGCGCAACACCCGAGTGGCACTATCTTCTCAGCCTGGTGGGGGCGACAACGATGCTGGTGGGTGCCGCGTTGGCCTTCGGGCAAAGTGACCTCAAGCGCATTCTGGCATATACCACGGTGAGCGCGCTGGGAATGCTGGTGCTCATGATTGGTCTGGACACGTTGTCGTCGATGGAGGCGGCGATGGTGTTCCTCGTTGCCCATGCCTTGTACAAAGGCGCGCTGTTTCTCGTTGCGGGTACTGTCGACCATGAGACAGGAACACGAGACATCCGACGGCTGGGCGGGCTCAGGCGCCTCATGCCGGTCACCGCTCTCGCGGCTCTTCTCGCGGCGTTGTCCATGGCCGGACTTCCGCCTCTGCTGGGCTTCATCGGGAAGGAGCTCCTCTACGAGGCAAAGCTCCAGGCACCTGCCACGGCGTGGATTCTCACCGCCGCAGGAATCGGTACGAATGTGCTGTTTGTTGCGCTCGCCGCGCGTGTCCTGACGGCTCCCTTCCTGGGTTCCCTTAAAGAGACGCCGCACAAACCCGGCGAACCCGGGCTGAGCATGCTTGCCGGGCCGGTCCTGCTCGGGCTCCTGGGATTGCTGTGCGGTTTGTTTCCTTATGCGCTCGGAAAGACCTTGATCATTCCCGCGGTCGCCGCCACGCGGGCGGACCAGACCACTCTGGAGCTTGCCCTCTGGCACGGATTCAATCCGGTCCTTGCGCTGAGCCTCGTCACACTTGCCACTGGCTTCGCAGTCTTTCTCCTCACTGGCTCGCTCTTGCGCGCCACTGCGTTTCTGGGCCGTCTGAGATCGCTCGGACCGGCACGCTGGTACGCGATCGGTATGAAAGCGCTCATAGGATTTGCATCGCTCTGCACGGACGTGCTTCAGAACGGCCGCCTTGGCTGGTACCTCCTGACCATAGTCCTCGCAAGTCTGCTACTGGTCGGGTATCCGCTGTTTGTGCTCATCCCGGAAGGCGCCGGCCCTGCTCTCACTGCACCGGCTTTCCATGAGCTGCTAATTGCAGTCGTGATCCTTCTTGCAGCTCTGGGGGCAATCCTTGCATCGTCGAGGCTGGCCGCTGTCGCCGCACTTGGGGTTGTCGGCTTCGGAATGGCGCTCCTCTTTGTGTTCTATGGCGCTCCCGATCTTGCGATGACGCAATTTGCGATCGAGTCACTCACCGTCATCCTGTTTGTTCTCGTTATTCACAAACTTCCTAAATTCAGCAAACTCTCCGGCCGAGGGGAGAGGTTGCGGGATGGGATCGTCGCTGCGGCGGGCGGTGTGATGATGTGCCTGTTGACGCTCATCATCCTGCGCCAACCGCTTGATTCGGCGGTGACACCCTTCTACGCGGCAAACAGCCTGCTCCTGGCGCAAGGCCGGAACGTTGTCAATGTCATCCTCGTCGACTTCCGCGCGCTCGACACGTTGGGGGAGATTACGGTCCTGGCGGTCGCAGGTCTCGGAGGGTTTGCCCTCCTCCGATTACGCTTGACAAGAAAGGAGCGACAATGAGGTCCGTTATCCTTTCCGCTGCGACGCGATTGCTGCTCCCTCTGATCTTGTTGCTCTCACTCTTCCTCTTGTTGCGGGGGCACAATGAGGCCGGAGGGGGATTCGTTGGCGGCCTGGTTGCGGCAGCCGGGTTCGTGCTCCACGGTATCGCGCACGGCATCGAAGCGTCGCGCCGGGTGCTGCTTGTTGAGCCGAGAATCCTTCTGGGGACGGGACTGCTTGTTGCGGTTGTCAGCGGGTTGCTTCCACTTTTGAGCCGGAAACCGTTCCTGACGGGATTGTGGATACCTGGCGATGTCGCGGTTATCGGAGGACTGGGGACTCCGATGTTGTTCGACGTAGGAGTCTATCTGGTTGTTCTGGGTGTCGTCACCATGGTGGTGGACACGCTGGCGGAGGAGTAGCATGGAACTCGTTTTTGCGCTGGTTATAGGCGGGCTGTACGCCGCCGGGATCTATATGATACTGAGGCGGAGTATCGTCAAGCTCATCATCGGCCTCGCGCTTCTCAGTCAGGCGGCGAATCTCCTGATTTTCGCCGTGGGGCGTCCCGGCCGGGGCACGCCACCAATCGTCGCCAAGGATGCAACGACCTTGCTCCCTCCGTTTTCCGATCCGCTTCCGCAAGCACTCATCCTGACCGCCATCGTCATCAGCTTTGCGGTCACCGCATTTGCCCTCATTCTCATCAAGCGCGCCTACCAGGAGGTTGGCACGGATGATCTGGATGCGATGCGGACAACCGATCAACGGCAGCATGCCGGAACGCCCTGACATGAACACCCTGCTTGTGCTGCCGATCCTTATACCGTTCTCGACAGGCCTTGTGGCCCTGTTTTTCTGGAGACAACCACGACTGCAGGGCGCCATAAGCGTAGGAGGATGCGTAGCCCTTCTCATCTCCTCGCTGTTCCTGTTTGCATCTGTCTGGCAGGGAGGCATCCAGGCCGTGACCATGGGGGACTGGCCGGCACCGTTTGGCATCGCTCTGGTTGCAGACGTCTTCGCCTCAATGATGGTAGTGCTGGCGGGAATCACGGGTCTCGCGGTTGCAGTGTACGCTCTTGCGAACATCGATGCGCAGCGCCGGGCATTCGGGTACCATACGTTTTTTCACATCCTCCTGATGGGCGTATGTGGCGCCTTTCTTACCGGAGACGTCTTCAATCTTTATGTGTGGTTCGAGGTGATGCTCATCGCATCCTTTGTGCTGCTTGCGCTCGGAGGGGTGGCCTCCCAGCTTGAAGGGGCGGTGAAGTACGTCACGCTGAATCTCATCTCCTCAGCCTTCTTCCTTGCCGCCGCGGGTATCCTCTACGGCACGGTGGGCACGCTGAACATGGCCGACGCATCGCTTCGCCTGCAGACTCTTCAGAATCCCTGGGTCTCGAACCTCCTTGCGATGCTCTTTCTGGTCGCATTCGGTATCAAAGCAGCAATCTTCCCGCTGTTCTTCTGGCTCCCCGCTTCCTATCACACACCACCCGTCGCAGTGTCGGCCGTGTTTGCAGGGCTGCTGACCAAAGTCGGCGTGTACGCGCTCGTGCGGGTGTTCACGCTGATGTTCACGAGCGATGTCGGATTCACGCATGCGGTCATCCTTGTGCTGGCCGGAACAACAATGATCAGCGGTGTCTTTGGAGCCATGGTGCAGAAAGACTTCCGGCGGATTCTCTCGTTTCACATCGTGAGCCAGATCGGATACATGATCATGGGACTGGGCATGTTCACCCCCTTGGCCCTTGCAGGTTCAGTATTCTACATCGCTCATCACATTCTTGTAAAGACTAACCTGTTCCTTGTGAGCGGGGTGGTGCATCGATTGCGGGGAACCTTCGAGCTCTCTTCGCTCGGCGGACTCTATCGCAGCGCGCCCTTGTTATCCGTGGTGTTCCTGATCCCTGCGCTCTCGCTTGCGGGCATCCCGCCTCTGTCGGGATTCTGGGCCAAGTTCGTTCTGGTACAGGCCGGCATCAATGCCGGCGGGTACACGATCGTGGCCGTCGCACTTGTCGGGGGCATTCTGACCCTATTCTCCATGACGAAAATCTGGGGCGAGGCATTCTGGAAGAAAGAGGAAAGCGGGGGCGGACCGGAACCTCCGGGAGTCGAAGTGTGGACTGCCGGTGAACGCGTTGCGTACTACGTCCCGATCATCGTGCTGGCCGCGCTGACCGTGAGTATCGGGCTGACCGTCGCGCCCCTGATGGACGTTGCCCTCCGCGCGGCAGCCCAGCTGGCCGATCCGGCTGCCTATGTCGCCGCAGTCCTTGCAGGGAGACCGTGAACATGTTTGCCACGAACATCCTGCTTGCCGTCGCATGGGTCGCCCTCACGGGATCGCCGCTTTCTACAGGACTTCCGATAGGGTTCGTCCTCGGGTACGGCATGCTGTGGATTACCCGGCCTGCACACGGAGACACGCGCTATCTGAAGAGAGTCCCTCGGGTGGTGGGCTTCGCGTTCTTCTTCTTGAAGGAACTTCTCGTCAGCACTGCGCGTGTGACCTACGATGTCCTCACTCCCCGGAACCACATGCGTCCGGGCATCATCGCTCTCCCGCTGGACGCCAGAACGGAAACGGAAATCCTGATTCTGTCCAGTCTGATCACTCTGACGCCCGGCAGTCTAAGTCTGGATGTTTCGCCAGACCGCAAAGTGCTTTATGTCCACGAAATGTATATCACCGACCCACAGGAAACCCGTGACAAGATGAAAAAGGGTCTGGAGAGACGGCTCTTGGAGATTCTGCGATGATACTGACAGAAGCGTTGCTGCATGCTTCATTGGCAGTGTTGGGTCTGGCATTCGGGCTATCGTTCATCCGCCTGATCCGTGGCCCGAGTCTGGCTGATCGCGTGATCGCCCTTGAACTCATGGCGACGATTGCGATTGCTACGGCGGGAACCTATGCAGCCCTGACGCGCCAACAGTCGTTCCTTGACGTTGCTGTTGTGGTCGCGCTGATCTCGTTCCTGGGAACTGTCTCGTTTGCATACTACCTGCACCGCGGAGCCCGTCAATGACAGACCTTTTGATTGCTGCGGCCGCTCTCATCGGCTCCCTGTTTGCTCTCATTGCGGCAATCGGCGTTGTGCGCATGCCAGACTTGTTTCTGAGGACGGCCGCGGCAACGAAAGCCGCGACGTTCGGCTTGGGCATCATCATGCTTGCGGTCGCTCTTTCCTTCGAGAAGCTGGATGTCACGACGACGGCGATTGCGGTTGTGGCTTTTGTAGCCCTGACCGCCCCTGTCGCGGCGCATATGATCACCAGGGCGGCATATATGCGCGGAGTGCCGCTGTGGGACAAGACGATCACAGACGAGCTGCGGGCCCATGTGGACACCGGGCACGACCAGACAATCCTTCCCTCTACGCCCGGCGAACCGGGTTCGCCGGCCCCGCGGGATGCGTAGTCATCATACTCCCACGCTCCGGTCCCTCGCCGTCATCCGCCACTCACCAAGCGCACGACGATTCACCACGGTCACCGCCCGTTCGTACTGCGCGCACGTCGGACAGATATGGAACGGGAGTCCATACAAGACCTCGCCAATCGCAAATGCACTCGATTCTGGCACCCGGACGCTCAGGTGCTCCTCGCTCTGTGAAAGCACCTCGGCGTCCGGTGCGTTCAGAAATGACACCCGGTGATGGATGTCCTTCTCGGCTGCAACTGACTTGTGGCCGAGGTCCAGGCACAACACCCCCGGTCCCAGGCGGGAAACAACACGCGTGATCACCAGCGCTGCCGGGACGAATCGTTGATCGGGCAGGCCATCCAGATACGACTTGTCCCAGTAGACAAACGTTCCCGGACTGCACTCCACGCCGTCCCGCCGGGCATGCACCGGAAACGTGGGCGATCCTCCTGCCACGATGAGGGGCGCAGGCACACCGGCCCGTGTCAACTCGGCATGCATCATGCGGACTGGCGCAAACGCTTCATTGCAACGCCGGACCCTGATCTCAGGATCCTGGTCCTGTATGTGACCATCATATGCATGCAAGCCCTCCGCTATGATGCCCTTCATTGACGCGCAAGCGATATAGAGCTTCAGTGCGGCATCTCCCGGCCTTATCCCGGTCCGGTTCATACCTACATTGAGATCAACATAGATCCGAAGCGGAGAGGATTCTCCTCCAAATGATTCCGCCAGGATCTTCGCCACGGAGAGATCATCAACCAGGCAGGCAAAACTGGTCTGACGATATCTCTGGGTAAGAGTCCGCAGCCTCATCACTTTAGGGCCCACCGGTTGGTACGCAAGCAGAACATCCGTCGCACCGGCTTGCGCCAGCATCTCTGCCTCTGCTATCGTTGCACATTTGAACCTGGTAATGCCTTCCGCGATCTGGAGTCGCGCGACATCCGCCGACTTGTGAGTCTTCGCGTGCGGCCGCAATAATGACGCACTCCGTACCATGCTCTTGGCGGTACGCACATTCGCCAGGACTCGATCCGGGAACACGACCAGAGCGGGAGAATCGATCTCCTCTACGTTTGAAAGCTGATACCAGGGGATGTCAGGATTTTGTGCCATCGGAGCGCTTTCATGTGGAAGAAAGAAAAACACCACCTGGTCTGAACAGCAGGCCCGCGTCGCGAAATGAACAGCAAGCGCCGCAATGACCATCAAAGGACTCCGAGCAAAGTACGGCGTGCTTATCGAAGAATCAAATGCTTTGACGCAGCCGGCATTCGGAGTATTGTTTTTGAACCGGAAGGGGCTCCTTGCGCTCCGCAGGAGGTTCATTGAACTTTGCTCATGCCCGCCGGCTGTTCATTTCCTGGCACAACT